>NZ_JAAHGT010000110.1:0-4587 GCF_010672385.1 Okeania sp. SIO2F4 | reverse complement strand
AAGCTCCCGGAGCTGGATGCTGAAATTTTTCTGTTCTATTGCGTATAGAGCAATAGTTATTTCATTTGCTGAAGCTCCCGGAGCTGGATGCTGAAATTTTTCTGTTCTATTGCGTATAGAGCAATAGTTATTTCATTTGCTGAAACTCCCGGAGCTGGATGATGGAATTTTTCTGTTCTATTGCGTATAGAGCAATAGTTATTTCATTTGCTGAAACTCCCGAGCTGATGCTGAAATTTTTCTGTTCTATTGCGTATAGAGCAATAGTTATTTCATTTGCTGAAGCTCCCGAGCTGATGCTGAAATTTTTCTGTTCTATAAAACCCATTTGGTATCTTTTAAAACTTGGGCGATATAGCTGCCACTAGGCTCCGCCAACGCTAATCTCTTGAGCAAATGAAGCAAATATTTTTTTCATCCCCTATCCAAGGGGAGGCTAGTGACCTTATTTTTTGGTAAATGTGAAAAAATCTACGCCTACTGACTGATAATTGTTAAAAACAAACTTTTAATCTTGCTAATTACTTGAGTGTTGAAGTCTAGCCCAAGCCTAGGATTACTTTTGAGATTTAGTATGACTTTGATTACCATGATTTATTGTAGAGACAAATAACTCTTAATATAGAACTGAAAATACCTCTATTTTTAAGTTTTACAGGTATAGTATTTGGAACATAAATTAACTTTTGTTAGAATATGATTTATTTTACAACAATACCAGGAATAAAATGAGGAAATAATAGCAAATCCGTTTATTATAGGGCAGTTACTTCAAGCATTCAGCTATTAGCGGTCAGCTCTCAGATGATCGAATATTAAAATAACTACTAAGATTAGCTGATGACCTTTTTTGTTTGTAACTTTTAATTTTCCTTAATATTTAAATCCCGATCAGACAAAAATTTTGATTTTTTTCAATATCTCCTTACTAAACCGGATTTGGTATAAAGTATAGAATTTATCAGTTAGCCTGATGTCAACTTACTTTTATTATTTTTTAAATAAAAATATAGTAGAAAAAATCATGTTATAATATTGTTTTCTTCTGAGCTATAGAGGTATTTTTTGAGTGCGTAAAAATTCAGTAGTTAGACCTTTTTTGAAATGGGCAGGAGGCAAAAGGCAATTATTACCTGAATTAAAAAAATATATCAACAAAAAATATTTAAACAAACATACCTATTATGAACCTTTTATTGGTGGCGGTGCCCTTTTATTTGATTTACAACTAACCAGAGCAGTTATTAGTGATAAAAATAAGGAATTAATTAACTGTTACGAGGTAGTCAGAGATTTATTGGATGAATTAATAGAGGTTTTAAGAAAGCATCAAGAACAGAATAGTGCTGATTATTTTTATGAAATTCGAGATTTAGATCGTTCACAAAAGAAATATAAAAATCTGTCAAAAGTAGAAAAGGCAGCGAGAATTATCTATTTGAATAAAACTTGTTATAACGGTTTATTTAGAGTTAATTCTCAGGGGCAGTTTAATGTTCCTTTTGGCAGGTATAAAAAACCTAATATTTTAGATGAAGCTGTTTTAAGAGCTGTGAGTAAATATTTAAACGAATCTGAAGTAAAGATATTAAAAGGGGATTTTGCTAAAGCAGTTAAAGATGCTCAAAAAGGTGATGTTATCTATTTCGACCCTCCTTACGATCCTGTTTCTGATACTGCCTCTTTCACAGGATATGATGTCAATGGTTTTAACAGGGATGAACAGATTAGGCTAAAGGAAGTTTTTGATGAATTAACAGGTAAAGGTTGCAAGGTTATTTTAAGTAATTCTCGAACAGATTTTATTATGGATTTATATCAAGATTATCAGGATAAAATCAAAACAGTAAGGGCAGCAAGAAGTATTAATTCCAAAGCATTGAAAAGAGGAAAAGTTGATGAAATTTTAGTGTTAAATTTTCCAGTAGAAACAAAGATAGAGGTATGACTAAAAATGATGAGGCGTGGGAAAAGTTATTTCACAGATATCAAAGATTAAAGAAAGGTTGAAAAATACTCTAATAGATATCCTCTACTCCCCTACTCTCTTACCGAATTATTAATTATTAATTGTTAATTAAATAATTGTGCTTTAAAGCCTCCCCTTGGATAGGGGAAAAAGCGGTCGAGAGATGGCGAGGTTTCCCGCTCTTGCAGAGCCGCTGCCTCTTGCAGAGGAGCTGCGCTAACGCTAACGCCATATCTAATCGACCAAGAGAAGAAATGATATTTCCTAATCTTCAATCCTCTCGGTTTTAACCTTCTTGTAATTATCAATTATCCATTATCAATTATCCATTAATGAATCCCCTACTTTTAAGATTAGAATCAGATTTTTCCCATTATTAAATCTTTCCATCTATATCTCCCTAGTACAAAATCAACAACATTTTCATTCTCTGAAGCTTCCGAAAAAAATCGCGCGCCAAAGGATTTTCGGTTGCATCCTCAAAATTCTTGTGATATTATCAAAGTTAAGTGGAGTTCTTCGCCTATACGCATGATTTTTTATTCAACTAAAATTCCTGTAAGGAATTTTCCTGCGGGAGCAATGTTAGGAAGATTTTCATCTTGTCAAGCTCCCGGAAATACTGGTTATTCCCTCATCAAATCTTTCCATCTATATCTCTCTAGTACAAAATCAACAACATTTTCATTCTATGAAGCTCCCGAAAAAAAAATCGCGCGCCAAAGGATTTTCGGTTGCATCCTCAAAATTCTTGTGATATTATCAAAGTTAACTGGGGTTGCTCGCCCATATGCATGACTTTTTATTCAACTAAAATTCCTTACAGGAATTTTCCTGCGGGAGCAATGTTAGGAAGATTTTCATCTTGTCAAGCACCCAAAAATACTGGTTATTCCCTCATCAAATCTTTCCATCCATCTCTCTTCAGTGGAAGATCGCCAACATTTTCATTCTATGAAGCTCCCGAAAAAAATCGCGCGCCAAATGATTTTCAGTTGCATCCTCAAAATTCTTGTGATATTATCAAAGTTAACTGGGGTTGCTCGCCCATATGCATGACTTTTTATTCAACTAAAAATAGTATTGTTTCTAGACCATCGCTTAGGCTGTAGAAATAAAAATCAAAATATAATAGCTTGTTATAGTGAAATCGGCAGTAATTATCAATTCCAAAGGAGAAAAGAGGAAGGGTTGATGAAATTATAGTCTGGAATTTTTCGGGATAAGCAAGATTAATTATGACTAAAAATGATGTTGCATGGGAAAAGCTATTTGAGAGATATCAAATATTAAAGGAAGTGAATAAAAACGGCTGTTTTAAAATAGAAGCATCTCAAATTAATCAAGAACGAGAAAGTAGACTCATGGCAAAATTTGACCATATTGTTAACTTGCCAAAAATATTCAGAGATAATAATTTATCAATCCTACCACTTTCTCGTTCTCAATATATTATCGGTCACTTTCATACACACTTACCAGTCAAATATAATCTCGAAATCAAAACTATTCCTTGGCAGTTTCCCAGAGAAATAGAAACCATAGATTACACTAATTTATATTCTGAAATTTCTGCATTACTTTGTGCATTTAATATAGGTATTATTGATGATTTAGTAGAGTCAAAAACCAAATTCACCGTCTCAGGTAGAATGTCTACAGGAACCTTTGATTTCTCCATTGAAAATTCTATTAACAACCAATCATATTCAATCAATGTGACTAATTCTCAGTGTGAAATAGACGGAGGTTTTGAAACTGATGATTGTTTAATTTTAATAGAAGCTAAAAATTACAGAGTTGAGGATTTTTTAATTAGACAAATTTATTATCCCTATAGATTATGGTCAAATAAAATCACTAAAAAAGTTGTACCAGTATTAATGACTTACTCAAACGATATTTTCAGCTTTTTTATTTATGAATTTGCAGATATATCAGACTATAATTCTATCACCCTGCTAGAACAGAAAAATTATGAAATTGCTTCAGAAGAAATAGAGACACGTGAGGTAGACTCATTACTAACTCAGATTAAAATAATTCCTGAACCTGCAAAAATTCCATTTCCACAAGCAGATAAGTTTGACAGACTAATAGATTTAATCTCCCTGCTACTAGAAAATGATTTAACTCCAAATGAAATCACAGAAAATTATCAGTTTGATAAGAGGCAAACAGATTATTATACAAGTGCTGGAAAATATTTAGGAGTGATAGAAAAACAGGGAAAAGTATTTACATTAACCGATGAAGCCAAAGATATTTTACGTCAACCACATAAACTCAAATATTTAAAGTTAATCGAAACAATTTTGACACACGAAGTATTTAATCAAGCATTTAAGTTGTCTTTAGAAATTGGCGATATTCCCTCAAAAGAACAAATTACTAAAATTATGTCGGAAAGTAATTTAAACATTAACAATACAACAATAGATAGACGAGCTTCTATTGTAAAAGGATGGATATCTTGGATCTGGTCACAAATTTACTAAGTAAATATTACAATAATAGTAAGCATTCAGCGGTCAGCTATCAGCTATCAGCTTCATTACTTTTAAAAGAGGAAAAAGTAATAAGCGAGGTTTCAAAGAATTAAAAGTATGGGTAAAAGA
>NZ_JAAHGT010000011.1 GCF_010672385.1 Okeania sp. SIO2F4 | reverse complement strand
AATAAGGTTTTCAACAGTGTTTTGTTTTTTTTATCTCTTTTAAGCAGGGTTAAATGCTTGCTATACAAGGTTTTTAGCGACTAGAATCGCAAAGTTTGTCAGAAATGCAGGTTGAGTATTGAATGATAATCTAAATAATTTATTAAAAAATAATATGAATAGATAAAGTATAATGTTGAACAACTATCAAGACATATTTTTTGCAGTAGTTGGTGATGTCCACGGCTATCTGTATACAATTATTGGCTTACTACAGCAGTGGGAAAATGATTCTCATCAACAGCTTAAATTTATTCTCCAAGTAGGAGATTTTGAACCCCATCGCCATGAAACAGATTTAGCAACAATGGATGCACCTACAAAATATCTTCAATAATTAATAATTAATAATTAATAATTAATAATTAATAATTACCTCTTCTTATAACGGATAGGATTGCCTAAAAGAAATTTTTTTCTTTTTTCTCCATTCATGGAGAAAAAGCGGTCGTTAACGAAGTTTCCCGTAGGGTGGGATGGCGAAGAAACTTCGCCATATCCAATCTCCCAAGAGAGAAGAAAAAAATCCTTTTAGCCAATCCTCTTGTTTATAAGAAGAGTTCAATAATTGATAATTGATAATGGATAATTGATAATTACCTCTCCCTAAAACGGATTGGATTGAATAAAAGGAAAATATTCACATTGTTTCTCCACGGCGAGTGAGAGGATTTTTACCTTAATTATTCGGTAATTCTAAATTCTTGATTCTAAATTCTAAATTCTTGAATCATAATTGCTATTATTTGGGTAGGGTCGGAACGGTAGTTTTAGCAGGTCTAAAAGTTGTAGGAGTTTCTGGTATTTATCAAGAGGAAAAATTTCATATTTCCCGACTTAAAGTTGACAAAATTAACAGGTCTTCTAATAAAGATTATATTGCTTTTACAGAAGCAGAAATTATTCAAGCTTTAGGCTATAAATCTACAGATATTTTGTTATTACATGACTGGCCTGCTAATATTATAAATCCTGCGGATGCTGAACAGTTTGAACAGCAACGTAGGAGTCGAGGTTATTACGATCTGGTGGGAAATGAATATGCAAGAATGTTAGTAGATGAGTTACAACCAAAGTTAGTAGTTTGTGGTCATTTGCACAAAAGTTATCGGAATAAAATATCACTCACTTCTGAAAATTTTACAGATATTTGTTGTCTGGCAAATGTTCAGTCAGGAGCTGATGCAATTGCTCTATTTCATCTGAGTAAAACAGGTGATATTTCAGAATTTATCTGAATGAATAATTAATATCATATCCGATTTAATAGTTATAAATAAACCTTTATAAGGAAAGGGGAGCATAAGAACTCTGAACAGTGGGGAAAAACAATAAACTGGTAATATAGAGCAGGTTTTTCATTTTGTGATTTTCCAAATTTCTAGAAGTACATAATAATTTTATAACAACATTTTTTGTTTTGATTGAGTATATAGCTATTAGGAATAAAATGTGATAATTTTACTGTTTTTTAAAAGGAAAGTTGTTGTTTGTAGTAGGGCTTTAGCCCTAAGATAGATATTTAATAGACATAGGCGTGATAATTAAAAATAAAATCAATTATAGTGCATAAATAATTAATTATTTCCCCCTACTTTGTACGGACGTTGCATAAAAAAAATGCGTTTCATGTCGGCTCTTAGCCGAAAACGTCCCTACTACTCCCTACTCCCTCTTTTCCGGAGAGGTCTAATGGGCTAAAGCCCTACTACGAACTTTAATTATAACTATTCAACCGGAAATAATATTGCTATATATTTAGGTTAAATCTTGAGCATTTAGGATAATTAAAAATATGAAAACTCAAACTTTACCCATAATAAAAGACTCAGAACGTTTAGAAAATCGACTCAAAGAAATTCCTCAAACTCCAGGAGTTTATTTAATGCGCGATAGTAGCGATCGCATTCTTTATATTGGCAAATCTAAAAAACTTAGAAACCGAGTTCGTTCCTATTTTAGAGACGGAAAAAATCACACTCATCGTATCAGCTTAATGGTACAACAAATAGTCGAAATTGAATTTATTGTCACAGATACAGAAGCTGAAGCTTTAGCATTAGAAGCTAATCTGGTAAAACAACATCAACCATACTTTAATGTCTTACTCAAAGATGATAAAAAATATCCCTATCTCTGCATAACTTGGTCGGAAAATTATCCCAGAATTTTTATTACTAGAAAGCGTAGCTTAGGTAAAGCTAAAGACCGTTATTACGGTCCTTATGTTGATACAGGATTACTCCGAAATACTCTACATTTAGTCAAACGAATTTTTCCCTTACGTCAAAGACCAAAACCTTTATTTAAAGACCGCCCTTGTCTCAATTATGATATTGGTCGCTGTCCGGGAGTTTGTCAGACATTAATTACTCCAGAGGAATATCATAAAATTGTGCAAAAAGTGGCAATGATTTTTCAAGGTCGGACTGGAGAATTAATCAATATTTTAAATACTCAAATGGAAAAAGAAGCAGAGGCGTTGAATTTTGAAAAAGCAGCAGCTATTCGAGACCAAATTAGAGGTTTAAATTCTTTAAATGCTGACCAAAAAGTTTCCTTACCAGACGACCGAGTTTCTAGAGATGCAATTGCTCTAGCAGGAAATAATCAAATTGCTTGTATTCAACTATTCCAAATTCGGGCAGGAAAATTAGTAGGTAGATTAGGATTTATTGCTGAAACTCCTAATTTAGTAACAGCAGAAACTCAGGAATTAGGAACAATTTTACAGCGTGTTTTAGAATCCCATTATCAAACAGTAGAATCTGTAGAAATTCCCACAGAAATTATTGTGCAAAATGAGTTACCAGAGAGTGAATTTTTGCAAAATTGGTTGA
Source organism: Okeania sp. SIO2F4 (assembly GCF_010672385.1). Lineage (GTDB taxonomy): Bacteria > Cyanobacteriota > Cyanobacteriia > Cyanobacteriales > Microcoleaceae > Trichodesmium. The sequence goes on along the minus strand of NZ_JAAHGT010000011.1, from coordinate 33,700 downwards.
CAGAAAAGAAAGGTAAAAAAGTAGAAATATTCGTACCCCAACGCCAGGGAAAAGCAGAATTAATAGAAATGGTAAAAAAGAATGCTGAGTATGAGTTGCTCAGGTTGGCAAAAATGAGCGATCGCAACAATAAAGCAATGACAGACTTGGCAGAAATATTAGATTTACCAGAGTTACCTCACCGGATAGAAGGTTATGATATTTCTCACATTCAAGGTTCGGATGCAGTAGCGTCGCGAGTAGTATTTCTTGATGGTTTGCCAGCAAAACAACATTATCGACATTATAAAATTAAAAATCCAGAAGTACGCATTGGTCATTCTGATGATTTTGCCAGTATGGCAGAAGTTATTGGGCGACGGTTTCGTGACTATGAAAAACAACCGACTCCAGAGAAACCAGATTTAATAATGATAGATGGTGGGAAAGGTCAACTTTCGGCAGTAGTGGCAGTGATGGAACAGATGAATATATTAGAAGAAGTGCGGGTGGTCAGTTTGGCAAAACAACGGGAGGAGATTTTTTTACCAGGGGAGTCATTACCTTTAAAAACTGACGCCGAACAACCAGGGGTGCAGTTGTTACGGAGGTTGCGGGATGAAGCGCATCGGTTTGCCGTAAGTTTCCATCGGGATAAAAGAAGTCATAGAATGAAGCGATCGCGTCTAGATGAGATTCCCGGTTTAGGTCAACATCGACAAAAATTGTTATTGGCGCATTTTCATTCCGTTGATTATATTAGGATGGCAACAGTGGAACAGTTAGCAGAAGTATCGGGAGTCGGACCAAAATTGGCGCAGCAGATTTACGATTATTTTCATCCTTAGGGAGTAGGGAGTAGGGAGATGGAGAGATGGGGAGATGCATAACGCACCGAAATATTTGGGATAGGTGGTGCGTTACATTTCATTAACGCACCCTACTGAATCGACTGACTGCTTCTTTAAGTCAAAGATTCTAAATAATCCCGTACTTGATTACGACGCTTTGGTTGACGCAACTTCTGTAGAGCTTTTGCTTCAATTTGACGGACTCGTTCCCGAGACAGTTTCAAAGCACGACCAATTTCTGATAAGGAGTAGGGATGACCATCTTCTAAACCATAACGCATGGAAATTACAGACCTTTCTCGTTGAGTTAAATCTAATAATAATCCTTTTAATGCTTGTACTAGAGACTCCCGCATCAGCATTTGTTCTGGAGAAGCATCTTCAGTTTCCAGAAGTTCACCTAATTCAGTATCTTTATCACTACCTACTTTAGTTTCCAGAGAAACCGAACGTGGAACCTTTACTAGCACTTCCCGAACTTGAGCAGGTGTCATATTTAGTTCTTGGGCAATGTCGTCAATTTTTGCTGTACGTCCTTTTTCTTGAGAAATTTTCCGTTGTGCTTTTTTAATTTTGTTCAACTTTTCAGTAATGTGGACAGGTAAGCGAATTGTCCGACTTTGAGTAGCGATCGCTCTTGTAATTCCCTGACGAATCCACCAATAAGCATAAGTGCTGAATCGATACCCCCGTCGTGGGTCAAATTTTTCAACTGCTCTTTCTAAACCTAAAGTACCTTCTTGGATTAAATCTAAAAGTTCTAGACCACGATTTTGATACTTTTTCGCTACTGACACTACTAAACGCAAGTTAGCATTAATCATCTGATTCTTGGCTTCAATACCTTCGCTTTGGACTTGCTCAAGTTCTTTTACACTTAAACCTGCTAATTCTGCCCAGCGAAGTTTTCCTGCTGCAATAATCTGTTTAAGTTCTACCACAGATACATTTCCTGCCTTTGCCCACCGTTCAAATGATGGTTTATGTCCTAACTGAGCTGCTAGACGATCGCGAACTTCCATCAACTGAACATAACATTGAATTCCTCCTTCTTCTTCTTGAGCTGCTTTGTTGCGTAATTCCAATAACTGTATATAGCGTTGGACTTTTTGAGCTTCAGAGACTTCTTGATCTCTTTCTAGCAAATCAACTCGCCCAATTTCTTGGAGGTACAAACGGACTAAATCGGTGGTGCTACGGTTTGGACTTACTTGAGCATTGTCCGCTTGTTCATCCTCCGTTGCTAATTCGTTGGTTATTTGCTCTAAATCTTCGGGAAACTCAGGCTGCAAGTTATTAGAGTGCAGTTGTTCTTCGGATTGTTCAGTGTAAGGATAAGTTGCTGACATAACGATCATCTCAGTTACTCCAGGTGACAAGAGGCTGCACTTAGTGACAGTCTGTGGATAAAATGCCTAATTCCTAATAAGTTGGCATTTGCTCTAGTTATGTTTCCTGACTGCTCCTAACAACTTAGACTGAATGAACTTAAGCTTACGTTGATACTGATTGTGTTAACGATGGACTTTGAGAGTACATTTGTCTATATAGTTGTTTGCTTCAGTTAACTTCTCTAGGCTTAATTTTTAGTATATTGATACTTCTGCTACAAAAAAGTGATTTTCGTCAGAAGCTATATTAATGTTCATCACTATTAGAGGTTGTTCCCGATCACTTCGTAAATTTTTTGATTGTGGAGGTTAAATTTTCTCTTATTACTTTTTTGGTGTTTTTTATAGTTACACTTTTTTAGTTTTATTTCCTTATATTTAAGGCATTTTTCTTTTTTATATGTAGCAAGTTTAATATCTTTACTTATCAATTTTGAGCTATTAAGTAAATCTAGATACAATAATAAGTCCTCAAAATCACACTTTACCAGCGATCGTTTTTGCAATCGGGGGTGATGGGTAATACACCCACTGGCCTATATTCTTTTGCCCAAGTACATGAAAGGCCAAACCCATCACCAGTTTCCTTCTAACTTTTGGCCTTTGGATAATTGACCATCAATTCTTTGACTTGTTCAGCATGATATGAGCTACGAGTCAAGGGGGAAGCAACAATTTGTAAAAAACCCATCGAATCACCTATTTCTTTCCAGCGATCGAATTGTTCTGGTTTGACGAAAGTAGCTACTGGTAAATGTTTAGGGGTTGGTTGCAGGTATTGTCCAATGGTTAAAATATCGCAGTCAACAGCTCGTAAGTCTTTCATTACTTCTTGGACTTCTGCATCTGTTTCTCCGAGACCTACCATAATTCCAGATTTTGTATAAATTTCTGGGGCTAATTCTCGCGATCGCCTCAAAAGTTCTAATGTGCGCTGATAGTCACCTTGTGGTCTGACTCTACGATATAATCGTTGAACAGTTTCAGTATTATGGTTAATTACTTCTGGTTTGGCGTTAAGAATTATTTCTAGGGCTTGCCAATTACCACATAAGTCTGGTATTAGGACTTCGATAGTTGTCTGAGGTGAAATTGCCCGGACTTGGCAAATACATTTAGCAAATTGATTAGCACCCCCATCTGTCAAATCATCTCTATTGACAGAAGTAATGACCACATGATTAAGTTTCAAGCGTTTGACTGCTTCTGCTAGTCGGTCTGGTTCGGTAATATCTAAAGGCTGAGGTTTTTTCTCAAAATCAATATCACAGTAGGGACAAGCACGAGTACAAGCAGGTCCCATAATTAAGAAGGTTGCTGTTCCGGCGTTGAAACATTCGCCAATATTTGGACAGGAAGCTTCTTCGCAGACCGTGTTGAGATTTAGGTCTCGCAAAATTTCTTTGACTGTACCAACTCTTTGCCATTGGGGGGCTTTTACTCTTAACCAATCTGGCTTGACTACCACTTTATGCCTCTGCTGTAGTTTGATATGCAAGTTAAGCTTAACAAATTAAGCAGGTTAGTAACAAGAGTTTTCATTGACATACTCCCGACATCAAATCTTGCAATTTAGTTTCGATAAAATATTATTAGGAATTTTGTAGCCGGGATGTAGCGCTGCTTGGTATTGCACCTCGTTTGGGGCGAGGCGGTCGTAGGTTCAAATCCTGCCATCCCAATTAGTAAACTTTAATAGTTTGATAATTGTTATTATTTTTCTTATCTAAGGCAACTCAAAATCTGGTATCAACAATAATAATTCACTCCTCCATTTCTTTCATCAAGATTGCCTCGCAATTTTCACCTAAGTCTGGCTTTGCCTTAATACAAAAAATAAAACTAAGCTGGCTAAATTTTTAGAGGTTGTTGCTAGAATCTTTTCAGACTTTTTCATAATAATTTTCTAGGAAATATCTGAAAATTTCATCAATTTTGTTTAATTGCTTCGCCCATAGTTTGAAGGTCTTCAGGAGAAATTGAGCCGGCAAAAGGTAATAATTGTTTTCCTGGGATACCTCTAACTTCCTTGCTAGTTTCTTAACAAAAGAGTCTCTCAAGTGATGCAAGAAAGTCTATAGCTTCAACAAGAATTTCCTTCAGCACATCAGAACGGTTACTGTCTTTCAACCCAAAAGTCTTGGCAATTTTTTTGTACTTGTCGCCCTTACGATGAGCAGCGCTAGTTGAGCGAAGGGTTTGCAAATTTCTCAGGAATTTTATCTGCTGCTCATAGTTTGGATATTGATGAGCTTTGAGGAATTGCTCAAATTTTGATATTCCCTTGGATTAACCTTTTCAGTAGCCATAGTAGTAGTTTGGTATCAACATTATTAATTGTAATTTGATTTACATAATATTGACGGAAACGCGATAAAACTACATTCCGCTACGCGATCGCACTCCTACTCACTAATTTCCTTTTTCATTTTAATAAGCACCTACGCAGAGCGAGCCAATTACTTCAAAAATACACGAAAATTTCATTTCAGATTAGATAAGTATGATGGGAAAGTATTGACTTTTTTTTAAATAGGTTGGATTGAGGTAACGAAACCCAATATAAATATTCAGCTTGCTGAGGCACAGGAGCAAGATGCTCCTACTGCTGAAGAATTAGGCGATCGCTCCTTGACAGCTAGAAAAAGTTGTTTGATTTTCAGATTAGATAAGTATGATGGGAAAGTATTGACTTTTTTTTAAATAGGTTGGATTGAGGTAACGAAACCCAATATAAATATTCAGCTTGCTGAGGCACAGGAGCAAGATGCTCCTACTGCTGAACTGAATGATTATCGCTTTTCATATTTTAGCTTCCAAATAACTGTAGGGGTTTGGTCTCTAAACTCGAACCCCTTATCAAGTTAGAACTCAGAAGTCAGAAGTCAGAAGTGAGGAGGAATTTTCAATTTTTGGTAGTCCTGCATGGTAATGGTGAGGATATATATTTTTTAATTTCTCCGACACTCCCCATCCCCCCATCTCCCCAAACTCCCAGTGCTTCCTTTACCATTACTATGCACCACCACCCAATTTTTTAACTGTGGAAATTATTTAAGCCTGCATATTTGTAGGTAAAAGAAGAAAAAAGAGACTGGTTGAGTGTTGGCGAAGCCTAGCAGCAGCTATATCGCTCCTTGACAGGCAGAAAAAGTTGTTCTATTTTTAAAGTAGATAAGTATTATGGGAAAAGAGTACCTCTTTTTTTAGGGCAATGACCTTTTAAATTTTGTCTATGGGAAGGGAAAGCCTACAATTGAAGTTCCTGGTAAAAATGAAGAAAAATCAGACTTCCAAACTTCCAAACTTCCGAAACAGATGAAATATCTACCTCCCATCCTTGGTCTAACCTTCCTGGCATTAACTATGACAAATTGTTCTGGGCAATTATCCTCAGAAAAAATTGCCTCTCGACTGGAGCCTAGTATTGTCAAACTATTTTATAAAAATCAACCCGGACATGGAACTGGTTTTTTTGTGTCTGGAGAAGCAGGAGTCTGTACCGTACTAACCGCAGCTCATGTTGTGAAAAAAGAAGGGGAAAGATTATTACAGACTAGGGATGAAAAAGTCTGGCAAGTTGCCAAAATAGAAATATTTCCCAGTGATATTGATTTAGCTTTGGTTACTTTTCAGGCAGTAGGAAGAAATTGTAATTATCCGGCGCTGAAAATAGGTAATTCAGAAAGTCTCAAAAAAGGTAGTTCTATCTATATTTCTGGTTTTCCTATTCGGGGTGGGAAGTTGGTATCCCAGTTTGTTGAAGGTAAAGTTTCGGGTTTGGATAAGTTGGCGCGGGGTTATGGAGTTTCTTATGATGCTTTGAGCGTGGGTGGGATGAGTGGATCGCCTGTTGTGGATGTGAAAGGTGAGGTTGTGGCAGTACATGGAATGAGTGATGTAGAAGTTGTGCAAAATTTTGCTTCTTATCAAGCAAGTTTGTCTGAAGAGCAACGGCAAACTTATCAGCAAGCTGTGGAAAGGGTTAATGACTTTCAAAATTTGACCTTTTCTTGGGGTATGCCTATTAATATGAATGATATTCCTCTAGTTTCAGCTAAAGGAGTTGACTATACAAAACTTCGCAACTTATTGGCAGAGGGAAAATGGACAGAAGCAGACTTTGAAACATACAGAGTAATGGTAAAAGTAGCAGGTGGGGAGTCGGAAGGATGGCTCACAGATGAGGATGTAGATAATTTTTCTTGTCAGGATTTAGGCACGATTGACAAACTTTGGGTGGAGTATAGTAATGGTAAGTTTGGCTTTTCTGTTCAAAAGCAAATTTATCAGATTCTTGGTGGTACTAAGGAAGCAAACCAACAAGTATGGATAGCCTTCGCTGATAAAGTGGGATGGCGTAAAGGTGGAAAATGGTTGAATTGGTGGGAACAAGGTTTTCACAATAGAAGACCATATGCTCATGGTTACTTCCCCTCTTTAACTCCAGGAGATGAGAGGGGGGGGAGAACTGGGTTAGGAGTATATTATATTTTTATACCAAATTCTCCTGTTACTGAGACTTGTAAACTTTAATATCTAAAGTTAGCGTAACGCACCATCAAATTATCTGCCATCTAAAAAAAATCTGCGTGACGGCAAAATTTCTTGAGTTTCCCTAAAATCAAAAACAGGATGCCGTCACGCACCCTACGATTTTCTACTCACCTAATATTTCTGATCAAGCATTTTTCATGGCTTGGCGTTCGCGTAGCGGTGCGTAGCACTATCGCCACATTCAAACCTTCCTCAAAAACAAATCAACCAATATTTCCCTACCTGACCTCTGTTGAATAAAATATATCGAGCGTTCGATATAAATTATCCACTATGTAAATTTAGTTAGCTTTGAGCGTAATGCACCATCAGATTATCAATAAAAAAAAGGTGCATGACAGCAAAATTTCTTGAGTTTCCCTAAAATCAAAAAGGGGATATAGCTTAATCTCAAAAGAGATAATTCTAGAATATTATAAATAGTGAAAAGTCTTAGGGTTATATAGCCTAAAATCCAACCAATTTAATGTTTGAGTGGGACGAAAACAAAAACCAACAGAATCTCAGAAAACATGGCATTAGCTTTGAAGAAGCAACCGAAATTTTTTACGGCATAGTTTTTACTGCTATTGATGAAAGATATGATTATGGAGAGATTCGTGAAATTAGTATCGGAGCTATTCAAGGTGTTGTAATTATTACTGTTGTTCATACAGAAGGTAACGGTAATACTTGTATCATCTCAGCTAGAAAAGCAACCCTCAAAGAACAGAAAATTTATTATGACTATCTCACCAGAACGACTTAAAGAATTACAAAACATAAATGACTCTGAGATTGACACCTCAGACATTCCCGAACTTGACGAACAATTTTGGCAAAAAGCTAGAAGAGTTGAACCGATATCTCAAGAAACAGTTTTGATTAAATTAGATCTAGATATTATCAACTGGTTTAAACATCAAACTCCAAACTATAAAACTATTATCAATCAAGTTTTGCGTGCTTATATTAATCAACAAAAACTAGAATGAATTTTAACGAAGTCATATCAGGTCTCATTTATCCAAATTAGTCCGTGCTACGAATTTAACTTCTGACTTCTGACTTCTGACTTCTAACTTCAAGATGGCGATCGCCACATTCAGTTACCAGTTTTTCTCCCAAAGTCGAATAAAATATATCGAGCGTTCGATATAAGTTACTGACCATCCAAAAGATTAGTCACAAAAAGAATTTTAACTTCTGACTTCTGAGTTATGATATCAAATCAGGTTAAACAGTCATAGATTGGTTAAGTCAAAAGGAGTCAGGAGCCAGAATTCAGAATTCAGGAGCAGAGAGAATCACTTTGACGAGCGTAGTTATGACGATTGGAGAATTTTTTTATGTCCAATCAGACGGATTTGATATGACTTCTAACTTCAAGATGGCGATCGCTCTCCATACAAATTAGATTGTTTGTAAATTCTGTAACTGTGGCAGAGGTTTTCCCATTTCCTCATAAGCATAAACTAAATCTTCCAAAACTTCCTTCGCATTTTTCAGTGCTTCCTCATAAGATTCACCATGAGTTTGAGCGTACTTCCCCCATTGAGGTAAACCAGCAATATAGGTTTTATCCTCTTCAGACCATTGAATTAAAATACTATATTTCATTAAACATCTCCAGAAAAGAGGGAGTGGTACGGACGTTGCATGGAACGTCCGTACAGAGTAGGGAGTAGGAGGAAAGAATTGATGATTTATGCGTATGGGATTGATTTGATTTTTGATGATCGCGCCTATGTCTATTAAACATCTCCAGAAAAGAGGGAACAGGGAACAATATACCATCAGATTATCTACCACCTAAAAAAAGGTGCGTGACAGCAAAATTTCTTCAGTTTCCCAAAATCGAAAAAAGGATGCCGTCACACACCCTACTACTTTCCTGCCAACTTATCTTCCTGTGCCAAAAAAGTTTCTAAATAAACAACACGCGACTCCCCAGAAGAATTAGAGTTTGCCGACTGATAACAAGACTCTCCATTTCTTAATGCTTTGGTAGTATCTCGCAACGCTTGATAACTATCCGTCCCTACATCCAAAGTAATCAACAACGGACAACTATCACTGCTTAACTTTGTTTTGACACATAAGACTTGTTGTTGTGGAGTATTCGGGTTGTCGCGATACCCTAGAAAAACTAAACCATCTTGCCGAAAATTTTCTAACCGCTTTTCTATTTCTTGGCATTGTCTCTTAGGAGTCCAACCTCCTCCCATAGGTATGACCATACCTAACCAAGGTTGTTTTTTCTCGCCATCGTAATACATCAGCGTCCAAACATATTCTCCTCTTTTTGTATCTCGTCATAACTTGCAAGAAAAGCGGTCTGTTATTTCTATCACAGAAGGCGACCTACCCCGAACAATGTTAATGCCTAAGTTACCCATATCTACTAATAATGAAATTGCAGAAATTATTAGACCTGCTGCTCCTGCTATTGCTGCAATTTTTCGATTCCGTCTCACCAGTTTCTCCTTTTTCTCCTTATCTATATATATAGTTGTTATGAATATTTTTTTAGGGTATCGAAAGTAGATCCCTCCAATATTTTATCGAATGTTCTGTAAGGGGTTTTCAGAAAGGTTGATCTATGAGAATAGGAGGTGAGTTTTGTTAATTATCGAAGCTAAAAATTAGGTGCTTTAATCTACATGAGGTAATAATTATGGTAATAGACTGTGAGTATATATGAGCAGACCTTCTCCACTATACAAATAATAGCACAAATAAATTTTTAATCAAGCCTTTGCTCAAAATTTTGGATGGTAAAATCAAGGCAAATCTTCTAGAAAGTCAATACATGAGCGATCGCTTGTCTGTGTGTATCTGAATATATATATAGTACTGCTAAGAATTTTCACTGCTTAAATGATGAAGTTTCTCATTGTTAAAAATTAGGTGCTTTGCTCTACATGAGGTGATAATTAAGCTACTAGACATTTAGTATATATGAGCATACTTTCTCCACTATACAAATAATAGCACAAATAAATTTTCAATCAAGCCTTTGCTCAAAATTTTGGATGGCAAAATCAAGGCAAATCTTCTAGAAAGTCAATACATGAGCGATCGCTTCTTTCTCTGTATCTGAATATATAGTACCCCTAAGAATTTTCACTATTTAAAATATTGAAGTTTCTGATTGTTATAAATTAGGTGCTTTGATCTCAATGAGGTAATAATTATGGTAATGGACTGTGAGTATATATTAGCGCACCTTTCCCAGTATACAAATAGTAGCACAAATAAATTTTAAATCAAGGCTTTGCTCAAAATTTGGGCTGGCAAAATCAAGGCAAATCTTCTAGAAAGTCAATACATGAGCGATCGCTTCTTTCTCTGTATCTGAATATATAGTAGTATTGCTCTAGCAACTGAAATATCTATCTTAGTTCAGTAGGGTGTCTTACGCTGGAAGCTAACGCACCATAAGATTATCTACCATCTAAAAAAAGGTGCGTGACGGCTAAATTTCTTGAGTTTCCACAAAATCGAAAAAAGGATGCCGTCACACACCCTACTACTCCTATTACCTTCTATCTTCCCATCAACCAATCTTCCTTCGCCAAAAAAGACTCCAAAAAAACCACATATCACTCTCCAGAAAAATTAGACTTTGCCAATATACCTTCACTATTCTGATAAACAGTCGTGCCATTTCGTAACGCTTCAATTATATCTCGCAACGCCTGATAACCATCCACTCCCACATCCAAGGTCAACAATAACGGACAAGCATCACCACTTAACTGAGTTTTTGCACAAATAACCTCTTGGTTTGGAGTTTTGGAGTCATCGCGATATTCCAGAGCAACTAAACCATCTTCCCGAAAACTATTTAACCGCCCTGCGACTCTTTCACATCGTTCAAGTGGTTTCCAGTTTCCATCCATCGCTCTGAGCATACCTAACCAGGGTTGTCTATTGTTACCATTGTCATACATGACCGTCCAAACTTGTCCATTTATATTAGTATCTTCTCTTAGTTCGCAGTAAAAGCGGTCAGTTTTTTTCACTAAAAAAGGTGACCAACTTTGAACAATCTCAATACCTAAACTACCCACATCCATTAATAATGAAATTATAGGAATTGTCAGACCTACTACTCCTCCTATTGCTGCAATTCTTATATCCCGTCTCACACTCACGATTTTCTCCTATCTATAATATAGTCGCTATAAATATTTTTTCAGGATGTTGAAATATAAACTCCTAGGATATTATCCAATTTTGTCTGAGCAGTTTACGGAAAGGTTGAATTATTAATACAATTAAGGGAAGAGTTTTATTAATTTACAGCGCTTTTCAAATTTATGAACCACATCGTCACAACCAAAACCCTATAGAGAAGTTCCATGGAACGTCCCTACTGTGGTCTACCGAAATGAAAAGCGCTGTAATTATTGACTAGACAGTGCGAAGTTCTTTGAATAACTATTGCTAGCTAAGGCTTTGAGCAACTCAAGCTTACAAACTCTCCATTCAGACCTGTAGATGCTGTAAGCTTTTTCCAGTAACACTTTCAGTTTTGAAAGCAAATCGTTTTTTAGAAGGACTTTGTACTCTCGAGTTATTGAAGCAAGCTATAATTAAGGAGATTTTATCTGGTGAAGTGAAAATTATGATATTGGACATTGAGTATATAAGAGCCTACCTTTCCCATTATATAAAGTGTAGCACAAATAAATTTTAAATCAACCCTTTGCTGAAAATTTTTTCGGCTATTTTGAAGATATAGCGAACTTCATCTCAGTCACGTATATCAGGTATAATATTTGTGGGCAATATAACTCCACTGAAAATTATGAAATAAAGTGTCAAGTCTTCTAATTTAATTTAGCCGGAGGTACTGATAACTGATAACTGATAACTGAATTTCCTAACCTCCAGTCAGAGAATTTTTGATTAATTCAATTCCACCCTTGACAACCTCATAACCAAAAACCACAATTAGTCCACTTAAAGTCGCCCCCATTACACAAAGCACCAACCCACCCAAACTAATAGCACCATCATCATCTAACAAACCAAAACCAGTAACAAAAATCCCGATCGCTGGTAAAGTATTAGTACCCGGAATGGGAATCATCATCGAAATAGCCATCAGAGCGATCGCGCAACCAATAATAATTCTACCTACAAAACTCGTGCAAATATAACTCAATCGAGGACGAGATATCAACTCAATTTTCTGTAACCAAGGAATACCTTTTTTCAAAATACCTTGTACTTTCTCAAGAGAAATTGAATGATTCAACCAACTCTGAGGCAACCACGGAGTTTTAGATCCAACTATTAGTTGAACTGCCAATAAAAGTAATAAAATACCAAATGGAATAGAGTAACCAGGAGCAGGTACAGGCAAAGCAGAAGGTAGAGACAAAATCACAAATAAAAAGCCAAAAATTCTCTCTCCTGCCAAATCAATAATATCTCCCAAAGTAACTTTAGTAGCACATTCTTCGTCAAAAAAATATCGTTGTAATTCTACAGATAATTTAGCCACTGATTTATCTTAAAAAATATAAATTTTGAATAATTTAAAAGTATAGGAATTATATAATTTCCGGATAATAAGTGATAAAAAAATTTTTGTTTGTAGTAGGGATTTCGCCCTAAAATAGATCTAGCCAAAGCCCTACTACAAGCTTTAATTATAACTATAGAAGTTATCTTTAGTCACCTAAAGATAGCTGATTTATTATTGCTAATTGATCGGACTTGATATTAATGGGGGATTTAAACCCCCATTAAACACCTTAAGAAGCTGATAGCTAAGTGCTGCTTATTATTAGCTTATTAGGTACCAACAGTCCAGGAATTGATGTACTCAATTTGTTCGGGAGTCAAACTATCAATACCAATACCCATTGCCTGTAATTTCAAACGAGCAATTTCCTTATCAACTTCTTCAGGAATAGAGTGTAAACCAGGCTCTAATTTACCTTTATTTGTAACCAAATATTCACAAGCTAATGCTTGGTTAGCAAAACTCATATCCATAACTGCACTAGGATGACCTTCAGCAGCAGCTAAGTTAATTAACCGTCCTTCACCCAATACAATTACAGACTTACCATTCTTGAGTTTATACTGTTGAGTGAAAGGTCGAACTGTCTTGATATCATCAGCTTTTTGACCCAAAGTTTCCAGGTCAATTTCAATATCAAAGTGACCGGAGTTAGAAACGATCGCTCCATCCTTCATTACATCGAAATGTTCGCCACGAAGAACGTGCTTATTACCAGTAACAGTAACAAATAGATCGCCTATAGGAGCAGCTTCCGCCATTGGCATTACTCGGAAACCATCCATGATAGCTTCAATAGCGCGAACTGGATCGATTTCAGTTACAACTACATTTGCACCTAAACCTCTAGCGCGAAGAGCAGTACCCTTACCGCACCATCCGTAACCAACAACAACAATAGTTTTACCTGCTAATAAAACATTAGTAGCACGGATGATACCATCTAAAGTAGATTGACCTGTACCGTAGCGGTTATCAAAGAAGTGCTTGGTATCCGCATCATTAACATTCATCGCAGGGAAAGTCAATACCCCATCATTAAACATTGCTCGAAGACGAACAATACCTGTAGTAGTTTCTTCAGTAGTACCAATAAGTTCAGGAAGTTGATCTTGTCTGTTTTTTACTAGAGTTGCGACAACATCACTACCGTCATCAATGATAATATTAGGTCTGTGGTCTAAAGCAATTTCAACATGGCGTAGATAAGTTTTTTCATCCTCTCCTTTCATGGCAAAGACAGAAATACCATGATCGACTACTAGACTAGCAGCTACATCATCTTGAGTAGATAGAGGGTTACTTGCAATTAAAACAGCATCAGCTCCAGCATTTTTGAGAGCGATCGCTAAATGAGCAGTTTCGGTTGTAACGTGACAGCAAGCTGCTAATTTAATTCCGCTTAATGGCTTTTCTTTGGCAAAGCGTTCTTGAATTTGGCGTAAAACTGGCATTTCTCTACCTGCCCACTCAATTCTTTGCTTTCCTAGAGGGGCCAGGGATTGGTCTTTAACTTCATGTTTAATTTGGACTGGTGTTGCAACCATTCAGTTATTTCCTTATATATGATAATCTTTCTTAGTTTAACCAATTTTGCAGAACTCGATCAAGAGTGTTAATACGACAAAATTTATTTTGACATTCATACCAAGATGTGTTATTAAAAAAACGGGGGTTGGTAAAAAATTCTTCTGGTGAAGGCAGAGAATTAAGAAATAGGCAATAGTTTTACTGTTAGTTTTTCTATATTTTTCCCCTCACATTTTGGGCAAAATGTCAGGTTTTTGATCTGAATTTACTAATTTTCTGGCTTTTTTTTCAAGCTTTTGCAACACTTAAATCTATGATATCTATTAGTTATAGAGCCGTTGCATAATCTAGATATGAATTATAAATATTCACCCCAAATACTACTTTTTTTAGAACTACTCCCTACCCCCAAAGATTGAAAATTATACCCGCGCTTCAGCAAGAGCGTTATAGATTTATATCAAGTCCGGTAGCATTGGTATTGTAAGGTAAGAGCAAGGAAGAAGGAAGAAGAAAGAATGGTAGAAAAAATGGCCGTAAGAAACTGGAATAGTCTTAGCGATCGCTAGCATGAATATGATGTCATAATTTTTGATTAAGAAAGAAGATAGGTAATATAGCTAAGGTATAGCAGGTCGTTCTCGCTTACAGTCGTTTTGGAGTTTAAGATTTACACCGGGTTCAAACCTGTTGTTGGTTATTTAATAAGTAGCCAGAAAAATTATACCTTGACCAATCTTGCTGACCATCTAGAAAAAGTTACCCACGATCAAATTAACCGTAGACTGAAAATAAGGAATGGCCTTGGAGACAGGTGCGTTAGAAACAGAAATTCCCTATCAGTGATGTTAGGGAATCCCGCCCTGTCTTGTAAAAGCAGGGTTGGTAGGATATCACTTAAACAACTCGACACACAAAGCTCAGAGTTGCCCAACTATTAATATCTAGAGCATAATCATCCGTTGATAACCCAGTAGATTGAATAGCTGATTGACTAGCACTCTGTAAATCTCGTAAAACTGCTTCTGCTGCTGTTAAAGGATTCAATATTTCTTTAATTAACCGATCGTCTCTAACTTGACGCACCTCTCCATCAAGAGCTGCAATTGTTTCCTTAAATGGTTGATGGCTAGAGAGAATCAGAATTTCTGATAATCCTTCAGGACCTATTACCCTCCATCCAAAAGATTCTGTATCTCTAGGATACTTGCTAATCACCGGAGGCATATTTACACTATCTCCCGGAGAAATAACTAGACCTGTTTGTGAAGGTTGAGTATTATTCCCAAATTGATTAGATATAGTTTGATCGAGAACAAGAATGCGCCCACTACTGTCTAAAATGAATAACATAAAATAGACTGGGAGATCGCCGTCATTATATAATCGACATTGAATTCGACTACCAATGGGTAAAGTTAGTAATCCATCAGAAACTCCAAAGTTGCCTACATCTTCTATATTAGTTGGAAATTTTGCCCCATCGCCGACCCCGAAAGTTTCTCGGCGCATAACGCTCTTTGCTTCTGGAGTAACAGTAGCTAAGTTAGCCCTAAGTTTAATTTGAGTAGAACCTTCATTGACACTTAAGCGTAATATCTTAGCTGCCAGTAAGGTTTTCAATTGGGAACTTAACCTTTGTACCGCTACTTTTACTGCTTCCTCTCCTTCTCCAATACTATTGAGTATTAGCACTTGAGCTAGAGAAAATAGAGCATAACGACCCTGAGATTTAGAAGGTAAAGAAATCAAGGGATTTTGAGCAATATTTGTTTCTCGAACTCGACTAAATACATAATCTGCTGCTTGTGTATTTGCGACTACAGTAACTTGAGGTATTGCTGAAAAACCACTGGTAGCATCTACCCGCTCAATTCTTGACATATCAGGGTCTAGAGCTATCATCAAATCCATTGGTCGAGGCAAAACTCTAATCTTTTCTCGCACCAACGATCCTGCCAAAAGTTGAGGACTAGGAGGAGATTTTTGAGGAGGTTTTTGTGTTTGGTTCTTGGCATTTTCATCGCTCTGAAACTGTTGTTGCTGCTGTTGTGATGATTGTTGTGAGCTATTAGTTTCAATGATTATAGAAGCTTTTGCTTTTAAGCCATTTCGATTCCGAATTTGTAGTTGAAAGTTTAAGTCTAAATCTGAATCAGCTAGGGTTCTGAATAGGGAATTAGATCCAACCACATCAAGAATACTAATTGGCAATCCTCCTAACCATAGATTTGCTGTTTTGCCGTTATCTTCTACTGAAGTGACTACACCACTAGCAGGTGGTAATGAAGGACTCAAGAGATTTGGATAACCCATAGCTACTGGAGTTATAGTAGCTACTTTTGTAGATTGAGCAATTTTCTGTTGTTTTGCTTCTTTAAACTCTGGCTGCTGATTAGCTCCAGTTAGTTTTTCTACAGAGCTAGCAGCTTGTGAAAAACTAATTTGTAGTTTGCTTGCAGGGGTTGTAGACCATAAAGATTGGGTAAGAGCATAAGTAAATAGACCAGAGCTAAACCCGTTCCAGTCAGTTTCCGTAGCAAATTTGCTCTCTTGACTAGCATTCAGAATTACTCCTGGCAATTCGCTTTCATAGATTTCCTCTTCTGCTAGAAAATTTTGTCGATCGCGCAGTTGCGTTTGCATTGCTGTCTCTTTAATATTAATTTGCTCTGTAGTAGCACTTGGTCGAGAGCGAATTCTTAGAACACCTTGCAAATTTTTCCCAGGATAAACATAGCTAGTATCTAATACAGTTACTACTTTTGTCGTGGATAGCGATCGCAATAATAACCAGAGAGTCTCTTCTAGAACATCATTTATTGCCCTATCCTTATCATTGGGACGTATCCCATCTATTGGTACTAGACTATTTTGAAATGTTAAACTTGAGGCACTTAACTCATTATGTTCATCCTCATCAATCATCTTACTCACACGACTACCATAGCCACTAAAGTGAAATAAAACTAAGTCATCTGGTTTAGCTTGATTAGTTAAATGACTAATAAAAGCTGTTTCTATATTTTCCCTAGTAGCTTGTTTATTTGTGAGAGTGAGAATATCAGCAGGTAAAAAACCAAACCGATGAACTAGCAATTCCCGTTGCATCTCCACATCTGTAACACACCCAGATAGAGGTGCATCTGGATATTCATTAATACCTACTAAAAATGCTAATTTACGTCCTGTAGTTTGAGCTAAGGCTTCTGAATAATGACTTTGGAGACGCCACCACCCTGCTTCATTTATTCCCAATGCTCCTAGGGCCAAGCTAGCCCTTTGCAGAAATTCCCGCCGCTTTAATCCCATTCTTCTTCCTTAATGTCCTACCTTCAAGTAAGAACTTTATATAACAACGTTATTATTAATTTTCTATATAATTGACGCATTCTGCCGTTAATCAATAAGGGTGATCGTGGCAAATTTAAACACTCACGAGTTTAGTTTCCTGCGTCTTTCTGGTTAGCTCTTAACCAGCTATCTATTTCAAGCAACTCATAGAGATAACTTAATGCTTGTGGCAAAATGCCTGCTTCGGTCTCTAATCCGAGTCACCGTCCATCTAACAGTTACAATAATATTAACTGAGCTAATTGTATAGAACAATTACAGCCATATTCAACAGTTAACTTATTAATAGTAAATTAAGCACCCTTTTTAACTGGCTTTGTACCAAAATTAGAATTTCTTTAGCTAACTCTTAGAGGCGAGTTGAAAGCTTACCTTTGAGTAAATGTATAGCTTTTTTAACCCGCCTCCTCTTTATAATTATGCCTCACACTTGAGGACTATACCAGAAAAATTTCTGTTAATTTGTCTGAGATGCTTTCATTGCATTAGCCAACTCTGCTGCTACCTCTGGTCGTGAAAATTCCGGTGGTGGTAACTCACCCCGACGTAACATTTCTCGCACTTTTGTCCCTGATAAATGAATTCGTTCTTCTTTTGTACTTGGACTTGTTTTACTTGTGGCCATACCTTTGGTACGAGTACAGTAGAAAGCGTGTTCAAACTTCATTGGAATGATACCTAACTCTCCGGGTTCAAACTCATCGAAGATATATTGAGCATCATAGGTTCCATAATAATCCCCTACCCCAGCATGATCTCGACCAACAATGAAGTGGGTACAACCATAGTTTTTCCGTACCAAAGCATGAAAAATTGCTTCCCGTGGGCCAGCATAACGCATGGCTGAGGGATTAATGGCCATCATCACCCGGTCTTGAGGAAAGTATTTTTCTAACATAATCTCGTAGCAACGCATCCTGACATCTGCAGGAATGTCATCTGATTTGGTAGCACCCACTAAAGGATGTAGAAATAAACCATCTACTGTCTCTAAAGCACATTTTTGAATATATTCGTGGGCACGGTGGATTGGGTTACGGGTTTGGAAACCAACTACTGTATTCCAACCTTTTTCTAGAAATAGCTTTCTAGACTCGGCTGGATCTATTTGATATTTGGGAAATAATGGGTGAGGATGACGTTCTAATAACCAGACTGGACCTGCCAAGTTAACTGGGCCAGCATCATAGAGAACTTTCACTCCTGGATGTTTGAGTTCGTCTGTACGATAAACATTGGTTGCCTCATGAGCTTTGTTGTAGCGGAACTTTTGAGTTAATTCTAAAACTCCTGCAAATTCTCCAGAAGGAGAATCTAGACGCACCCAACTTCCTTCTTTGATTGAATCTGCTAATTCTTCTGATACTGATAATGTTACAGGTATACTCCAAGGTAGCCCATTTTTTAGACGCATATCAATGACTACGCTTTCATAGTCATCTGCTTCCATAAAGCCATTGAGAGGGCTAAAACCTCCTATAGCTATCATTTCTAAGTCTGAAAGAGCCCGCTTGTCTAGTTGTATCCGTGGCAAGCTTTCAGCTTTTTCCATGAATTCTTGTCGTTCTGCTGGTGTGGCAATCCGATTAATCAGGTGGCCACCATGTGCTGGTATATTATTTGGATGCTGAGTCAAGGTTATTCCTCTCTATATGTTGACTACAGATAGTTGAGAAAGATTAAGTGTTCTAATCCTTATCCTACATCTTTGAGGTACATCTATACTTCATTTACTTATTGGAAGTAGATAGAGGTTAAGGTAACTGTAGAAGATGCTTTCTTTATTCTTGACTTCTTTAGTGGTAATCATGTCACCGGACTTAATCAAAATTATCTGTAAGGCCCTGTTTAGTCATAAATCTTTTTGTTATAGAAAAACTCTAAATATATATTTACTAAATCACAGTCTACTAATATAGCATTTCTATTTAAGTTTTGAGAATATTTTTGAGGAAAAAGCAATAGGAAATCAAGTATACACAGATTTGTCTTATAACTACAGCAACTAGCTCTGACCATAGTAGATAAGGCTATAGCAATCTGTGCAGGATTTATAAAAAAGCAAAAATAGATAATCAAGTCTGAAACTCTTACTACTGTTGCCTGATTCTGAGAGATTTTTTATATAGCACTACTTGAATCGGGAATAGGGAACACTTAACTGGGAACAGCAGACTATCAAAAGATTTGAGGATTTATAAATGTCAAACACCTTAATGCGTAGCGCTATATAACCTAAATAGGACTGCTTATAGATATCAAAAAAATTCCCACTAATACTATGTAAATTTATGTTAAAAAAATGCTGTCTTTAATGTAAATAATTTGACAGAAACTGGTTGACTACATTAGTATTATCTAAATCATATATAAGCTCTTAAACCGCAAAATTTGGTCAGACAAACTATTAGCAATCTTCAATGATGAGTGCTAAAGGTAAGTCATTAAACTTTGACGATCTATCAAGCAACAAATAAAAGTTTTGCATCTGGTTTATAGAGTTGAATAAATTAGCAGTCTTTTAAAGTGAGTGCTAACTTTAACATCACTATGGTAATCCTAAATCAGTTATGAGAATTTGACTTGTTCCTATTTATTTAAAGGATACAATATCTCACAACTAAAAGAGATTGCTATATATAATAATAATTTCACAAATTCTGAGGAGGAAAAGCGTAAATGCGATATACTTTTGAACTTTTAGGTATTTCTCCAGTCCTACATTTTTTTAATCAACAACAAAAACTACAAGCAGAAAATAATTTAAATGTCGAATATTTAGGAAACAATAAGTGTTCCCTAGATGTGTTTCTCAAGTCTGTAGAAACTGCTTCTGCTCATCGTAGTTGGAGAGTAGATAAAGTTGTAGAAACGGTGATTAACTTTTGGATGAATAACGCTGATAGCGTTCAGTATTGGAATTATCGTTTAAAAGATGCGGGAAATGATCATCTTTTAGTGGCAAGAGTCGGAGATATTAAATCTTTACGGCAATCTTTTGAATCATTACTGAATAATTAGGTAATAAATAACAGGAGTAAGAATTTCAGACTTTCTATCTATAAATTTTGGAATTTTCTTTATTAAGCTAAGTGAGCTACAGCAGGCTGAAGTTTAGACTAATTACAACTAACCTGAAGCTTGCCTAGAGAGAATAGCAACATTGGATAAATTCACTGAAACTCTTTCATTACCCAGAAACCTGGTTATGTGCATAGATGTTTATTGTTCAAACCAAGGATCTCTCGTAATAACCGGGTTTCTTTGTCTAAGTCCTAACTAATTCAAATAACTAGAAATCAGGCTAGCAGAATCGGCATCTAAAAACAATGTTGCCTGAGATTTTTGGTGGTGGATCAGCAAAGTGTGGGATAAGTAATCCATTCATCCTAAGTCCAAGGGGCGATATAGCTGCCGCACTTGCTCCGCCAACGCTAACCCAGACCTTGATGCCGCTGTATTTCCCTTGTGACTATGAACCAAAATTCAATTGAAATAGCTGACTAACAGCCTTACTGTGGCTTCCATCTGCTCCGAGACCTTCGCCAATTTATTTTGTCGCCGATGCCAATGGGGGAAAAAGCTTATGGTCATTTTCTTGGCTATGGTAGACTTCATTTTTATGATGGTTCTGATAGTTATAATTAATGGCGTTCCATAATCCAAAAATGTTGTTTGGCTGCTTTTAAAATGGCTTCTATTTTGGCCTCATCCAATCTTTCCATAATGGCTTAATTTCTTTTGCGTACTCTAACTTTAATGCCATATTTAGGATGTAGGGAGAATCTAGGATCTATTTCTATAGATTGATTGGGAACTAATTGAATGTGAAATCTTTGGATAATAGCTGCCAAGATTATTGTAGATTCCATCAAAGCTAAATTTTTGCCAATACAGATGTGTTGACCTGCACCAAAGGGGAAAAAAGCAAATTTAGGTCTTTGCTTCACTTTTTCAGGTAAAAATCTGTCAGGGTCAAACTTTTCTGGATTATCCCAAAAATCCGGATGGCGAAAAATGAAGTATTGAGCAATAATGAAAGTCGTACCTTTGGGAATAAAATATCCTTGAATTTCATCATCTTTCAGGGCGACTCTCGGCATTCCTAAACCGATTGGACAAAGACGTGAAGATTCATCAAATACGCGACGGGTGTATTCGAGTTGGAACAAATTCTCAATGGTAGGGTAATTTCCATTTAAAACGGTTTGTACTTCATCCTGCATCTGAGCCATAGCATCAGGATGGGTTCCGATTAGATACCATGTCCAAGCTAATGCAGTAGCTGTAGTTTCATGTCCCGCATTAATTAACGTAATTACTTCGTCTTGAAGTTGGCGATCGCTCATGCCAATACCAGTCTCTTCATCTTGAGCAGCTAGAAGCATTGACAGCAAATCATTTTGCTCTGAAGGATTTTGACGACGGGATTGAATAATTTCTAAAACGAGGCGATCGAGTGTTTGTTTTGCTTTACGAAATTCAAGATTTCTGGGGGTAGGCATCCATAGAGGTAGTGCTAGTGGGCTATTCATTCGGTAATAGACATATTCCAAAGCTATTCGCAAAGACTGCCCTAGTTTATCTGTCTTACTACTAATATCAATGCTAAATAGGGTGGAACTGACAATTTTTAAGGTAAGACGTGACATTTCGGCTGCAATATCAATAATCTCGTCTTCTGGCTTTTCCGACCATTCAAGCAGAAGTGATTCTACACAGTTAAGGATTATATTATGAAGTTTAACTAATTGCTTTTGATGAAATGCTGGCTGCATTAAGCGTCGCTGTCGAAGCCAAATTTCTCCTTCACTGCTAAAGAGTCCTTGTCCCTGAACTAAGTTCATTGATTTGAGAAATAGATCTGGCTTTCCATATTGTTCCTGATGGCTAGACAAAATATGTTCTGCATGATCTGGATGACTCGCCAAATTTAAACTTAATCCTGGCATAATTGGTAGGCGTACTAAATCTCCATATTTGTGCCACATATATCCCAAATATTCTATTGGCTGATGCTGAAGTTGAGAAAGTTGAAAGAGTAAATATCCTTTTGGTCCTGGTGGTAAATTTAATTTACTTTTTCTAGCTGTTTGAACTGAGGGAATTAGAGATTGAGGCATAAAATATTTCTCAATAATGAATAATGAATATTATAATTAATTAGGGCTTGCTGATTAAATCTAAAACCATTGACAGATAAAGGTAAGCGCCTTTTTGGAGCGAAAAAAGTGTAACTTTTTGAGCTTGAGAGACTAATAAACAGGACTTACGCAGGGGTACTATATATAGAGTGCAAAAACTGTATCGCTTTAGTTTTTGACACTACATACATGGTCTGGTGCGTAAGTCCTAATAAAGTTAGTATTTTGGTCTCTCAAGGGTAGAAAAATCAAGGGAAAATAATTCCTTCTACCTCCTCTATAATTCCCCATTCCTCCTGTCTCCTGTCTCGGTCCTCCTACCCTGACAAAAAGACTTTTTCAGCAAACCCTAATTATTCAAGACAGACAAAATTGATTTTCTTAAAGAATGAAAGCCGTTATTTTATTATCAGGGGGATTAGATTCCTCAACAGTTTTGTATCAAGCAAAGGCAGATGGTTGTGAATGTTATGCTATTTCTTTTGACTATCAACAACGCCACCGTCGAGAGTTAGAGTCAGCTAAGAAAATTGCTGATGCGGTGGGTGTAATAGAACATCATGTTGTTAGTTTTGACTTGAGATTATGGGGAGGTTCAGCATTAACTGATAATCAAATTGATTTGCCTAGCGATCGCTCTGTTGAGGAGATGTCAGAAAATATTCCTATTACTTATGTTCCAGCGCGGAATACTATTTTTCTGAGTTTTGCTCTTGCTTATGCTGAGGTTGTGAATGCGAGTCGGGTTTATATTGGGGTGAATGCTTTAGACTATTCTGGTTATCCTGACTGTCGTCCTGATTATATTCAAGCAATGCAAGAGGTTTTTCGACTGGGAACTAAACAGGGAAGAGAGGGAGAAGCGATCGCTATTGTTGCGCCACTTATTGAGATGAAGAAAACTGAGATTATTCAATTGGGGAATAGTTTAGGGGTACCTTGGGAAAAAACTTGGTCGTGTTATGCGGGTGGAGAGAAACCTTGTGGTGTATGTGATTCTTGTAAGTTGCGGTTGACTGCTTTTGAGGAGTTGGGGTTAATAGATCCGGTGATGGGATGATGGGGTGATGGGGTAGTGGGGTGATGGGGTGATGGGGTGGTGGGGTAATGGGGTGATGGGGTGATGGGGTGATGGGATGGTGTGGTGATGGGGTGAATTAAATATTGAAGATAATTAGGTTTAGTAGGGTGCGTTACATTTCATTAACGCACCCTANTCTATGTCAATGCTACCCAAAATAGCCACAATATCCGCCACTTTTGCACCCTGCAAAATATGAGGAAAAACCTGTAAATTGACAAAATCAGCAGCCCGAATCTTAAAGCGCCAAGGGAACATATTATTATCACCAATAATATAGATACCAATCTCTCCCTTACCACTTTCAATCCGAACATAATGCTCACCTTTAGGAATCTTAAAAGTCGGAGGAATTTTCTTACCTAAAAACTGGTAATCAAAACCATTCCACTCAGACTTCGGCCCCTCAGCCATCCGTTTCGCTTCCAGATTTTCGTAAGGTCCACCAGGAAGTCCTTTCATAGCTTGACGAATAATCTTAACCGACTCTCGCATTTCTCGAATCCGCACCAGATATCTCGCCAAACAGTCTCCATCTTTCTCCCAGTGAACATCCCAATCAAAATCGTCGTAACATTCATAGTGGTCAACCTTCCGTAAATCCCACTTTACCCCAGAAGCTCGTAACATTGGACCAGAAAGCCCCCAGTTAATCGCTTCTTCCCGACTAATCACACCTAACCCTGTGATGCGACGACGGAAAATAGGGTTATTAGTAATCAGACGTTCATACTCATCGACTTTTGGTAGGAAATAATCACAAAAATCTTCGCACTTATCCACCCAACCATAAGGCAAATCAGCAGCTACCCCACCAATACGGAAATAATTATTATTCACCATCCGATAACCCGTGGCAGCTTCCCACAAGTCATAAATCATTTCCCGTTCCCGAAATATGTAGAAGAAAGGAGTTTGCGCACCCACATCCGCCAAGAATGGGCCAAGCCATAACAAGTGATTAGCAATCCGGTTTAGTTCCAGCATAATTACCCGGATATAACTCGCCCTTTTAGGAACTTCAATATCTGCTAATTGTTCCGGTGCATTAACAGTCACCGCCTCATTAAACATTCCCGCAGCATAATCCCAACGACTAACATAAGGGACAAACATTGTATTAGTGCGGTTCTCGGCAATCTTTTCCATGCCCCTATGTAAGTAACCAATTACAGGTTCACAGTCAACTACATCTTCTCCATCTAATGTGACAATCAACCTTAACACCCCGTGCATTGAGGGATGATGAGGCCCCATGTTAATGACCATGGGTTCGGTTCTAGTTTGAATTTGGCTCATATTGAATATTTTCCTATGACTTAGATAATTTTGACACTCGCCCGTTAAATCAAAGATTATAACGGGTGATTCTTGTTTCACAGATTCTTAACTAAGTAGCGAATTAAGCAACCTCAATTACACTACTCCCGCCAGACCATCTCCACAAGCTTTTTATTCAACCGTGTGCCCCACGGATTTTAAACCTCTATTTTTAATTACTTTTGCAGCAGCTATATCACGATTTATTTGATATCCACAAGCGCTACAATTGTGTTTTCTTTCAGATAGTTTTTTCTTTTGAGTATGACCACATGACGGGCATTCTTGAGAAGTATAATTCTTATCAACTTTGGCATAATATTTACCTCTTTTCCAACAAATATAAGGCAATATTTCGTTGATAAATTGACCAATTCCAGAGTCTAAAGATTGTTTTCTAACTATACCTTTAGACCAAGAAATAAAGTTAATATCTTCAACGAAAATATTATCTGCTAAATTACAAAGTTGATGAGCTAGTTTAAAATGCCAATTACGTCTAGTATTAGCAATTTTTTCATGCAATATAGCTATTCTATTCTGGATCTTTAACCAATTATTTGATCCTTTATTTTTATGTTTCAATCTTCTTTGCAGCAATTTCAGCTTGCGTAGTTGACCTAACAAAAATTTAGGAGATTTGATTAATTTTCCTGTAGAAGTAGCTACAAAACTTTCTATACCTGCATCTATGCCTAATGATGTTTTCCCTACTGGATTATTCGGTACTGACTCTAGTGATTGAAAGTTAACCATCAAATAATAACCACTAGCTTTTTTGACTACCATAGCTTGTTTGGCTGCCATTCCTTCTGGATATCGCCTACTTTGTCTAATCTTTATCCATCCCAATTGAGGTAGCTTAATTCTGTTATCACCCAAGCAATTTTTTAGCATTGCAGGAAATACAAAACTTCTCAACTTTTTCTTAAATCTAGGAAAGCCTTTACCTAAACTTTTCATCTCAGAGAATGCTCTATCTAAAGCCTTTAAAGTTTGCTGTAAAACCTGAGCATTGACTGACTTTAATCTAGGATTAGTTTTTTTAGCTATCGTTAACTTTTTGGACTGATAGCAATAATTAGGATAGGGAGCATCAGCAGGGATAATATATTCAGAAATAATTGAACAAGTATTAGTTGGTGATTTCCTTGAATTTAACCAGTCTTTTCTCTCCCTTAAAGCATAATTGTATACATTTTTACAAACATCAAGCATAAGCTCAATTTTTGCTTCTTGTTGTTTGTTTGGCCTGAGTTTGTACTGATAATTTAAGGTAATCACTTGAAAATATTTTTATTTCTAAAATATATATGTATTGTAACATAATATGTAGTGTTTTTCTCTCAAAAATGCCTCAGATATTTTACTGTTACTTTTGCAATAAATCTCATATAATACTAATTTTTGACCTTAATGAAGCATGTACCAGTTTTAAGTAATGAATTAATTTCTGGTTTAGGAATCCGTCCAGGAGGTATGTACTTAGATGCAACATTGGGATACGGTGGCCATACTCAGTTGATTTTAGCTGCTGCTCCAGACGTTAAAGTAATAGCTATTGACCAAGACGAACAAGCGATCGCCTCTTGCCAAACCCTATTAGCCCATTACAAATCTAACATCCAATTTTGGCATGGCAACTTTGCTGATTATCAACCGAAAAATATCGATTTTGATGGTATAATTGCTGATTTGGGTATAAGTTCTGTACAGTTGGATACCCCAGAACGTGGCTTTAGTTTCCGGTATAGTGCTCAATTAGATATGCGGATGAATCAACAACAAACAATAACAGCAGCCGAAATAGTCAACTACTGGGAAGAAGTAAAGTTAGCCAATCTTTTCTATACTTATGGAGAAGAGCGTCTATCTAGACGTATTGCTAAAAGAATAGTAGAACGTCGTCCTTTTAAAACCACAACCGAGTTGGCAGAAGCGATCGCCCACTGTGTACCCCGGAAATACCGTTATGGTAGAATACATCCAGCTACTCGTGTTTTTCAAGCTCTCAGAATAGAAGTAAATCAGGAACTTTCTAGCCTAGAAAGTTTCCTTAAGAATGCTCCAAACTGGCTAAAAACTAGGGGTAGAATGGGAATTATCAGCTTTCATAGTTTAGAGGACCGTTTAGTCAAACATGGTTTTAGAGACTCATCTGTTTTACAGGTATTGACAAAAAAACCCATCCAGCCTCAAGATCATGAAATATCAATGAATCCACGGGCACGTTCTGCTAAACTAAGATTGGCAGAAAAGTTGATCTAGGTGTAGAGCGGGGAATTTCCACAAAATATACATCAAAAAACTAAATAGCTAAATATTACTTTTATTTATTGCTGATAATCAAGATTATTTACAAGAGAGATAGAGAGATTAGGATTCAAATAGTCAAATTGATCGATCAAAAATACATTGATTAAAGATTACAATTGTATGTAAAGTCAGAAATATACTAAAATTTAGTTCCTTACATAAGGCTAATGACCAGAAAAAATGATACCCAAATTTATCAAAGTTTACAGCTATTATAATTATTTGGTAAAGCAAAAATATTTTGTTATAAAATACTCTAACGGCCAATATGAGAGTTTGAGAACTAAAAATTTTTCTGGGAGCCAAATTATAGCATGAGTCGGGGAGATAGGAAACTGAAATTGATGGTAGTCGATGACGAACCAGACAACCTAGATTTGTTGTACAGGACGTTTCGGCGGGACTTTAAAGTATATAAAGCAGATAGCGCCTTCAGTGCAATGGACGTTTTAGAAGCGGAAGGAGAAATGGCGCTGATTATCTCTGACCAAAGAATGCCAGAAATGAATGGTACAGAATTTTTGGGCAAAACCTTAGAAAGATTTCCAGATACAGTTCGGATTCTACTTACAGGCTACACAGACGTAGAAGATTTAGTAGAAGCAATCAACTCAGGTAAAGTATTTAAGTATATCACAAAACCCTGGAATCCAGAAGAACTAAAAGCAGTAGTCAAACAAGCCTCAGAAACCTACAAAGTAGTGAAGCAACGCACTAATGCTTTGACTCTTGCTCTGCGACGAGAGTCTATTTTGAATGAGGTAATGAGTGCAATTAGAGAATCATTGGATTACTCTAGTATGTTATCCACAATAGTTCAGACAGTGGGACGAACTTTTGCGGCAACAGAAGGTAGGTTGTGGCCAGCAGAAGGCGATCGCCTCATGTCTGAATCTTTTTCTTATCAACAGTCTGAAAATTCTCAAAACGACTTCCCGATCGCTCAAGAACTATTATTACAGGTACTACAAAATCGCCAAACCTACTTTGAAGAAGGTTCAGATAAAAATAGTTGTAAATTAATAGTCCCTCTGATTTACCAGCAAGATTTACTAGCAGTTTTAGCCCTGAATCAAGAAAATAGTAGTAACTTCTGGTCTGCTGAAGATGTCAATCTTATAGAAAGTGTATTAGAGCAGGGAGCCTTGGCATTATCCCAAGCTCAACTATATCAAAAGACTAGGGAACTTGCTGAACAAATGCGTAATGAGCTAGAAGTAGCTCGTCAGATACAAAGCAACTTATTACGTCAAAGTTGGCCAGACTTTGAAACAGTGAAGATACAAGGTTGTTGCTATCCTGCTAGAGAAGTAGGAGGTGATTTCTTTGAAGTTTATACTCACTCCAAAGGAGAAATCTGGTTAGCATTGGGAGATGTTTCTGGTAAGGGAGTACCTGCGGCCTTATTTATGGCTAGTGCTATTTCTGTAATGAGACGAGAACTTTCTCAAGAAAATCCCCCAGACCCCTACGAAGTAATGCAAAATCTTAATACTAGTCTTTCAGATGATTTAATTAGTAATAATTGCTTCATTACAATGGTCTTGGCTCGCTATACACCAGAAACCGGATTATTAGCTTATGCTAATGCTGGCCATATATATCCTTTGGTCTGGTCTAAAACCGCACTGCTAGCTGCTGGAAACAAAGCTTCCGAGGAAGTCAAACCAAATTTCCTCAAAGAGCGTGGTATTCCCCTAGGAATATTACCAATATGGAAAGGCAAAGCAGGTAGTATAGACTTGGATTCAGGAGATGTATTCCTGCTCACAAGTGATGGCATCACTGAAGCTACAGTAGTTCAAGAATCTAATGATGGTGGGGAACCAGTTCGTGTAATGCTGCAACAAGAAGGTTTATGGAAACTCCTACAGGAGCATAAAAACCAACTAGATATAAATAACTTATTGGCTTATATCCGAGCTGATAATCAAGTTCAGGAAGATGACCAAACTATACTTTCTCTGGAGGTTCTGTGAATTTATGAAAACTGAGCTTCAAGTGCCAAGCAACCTCAATTTTTTAACGATTGTCGAACATTGGTTATTAAGCAGTTTAGAAGTAGAGCTAGGAGAACATATTGATTGGCCTCGTCAATCCAACCGTTTACGCTTGGTACTGGCGGAAGCTTATTCAAATGTGATTCGTCATGCTCATAAAGACCAGCCTCACTTACCAGTGCTAATACGCTTAGAAATTAAAGATCGTGATATTGCTTTGGAAATTTGGGACTATGGTCAAGGTTATCATACAGGGAATTATAATCCACCAACACCAGAAGCTAAACAAGAAAGTGGTTATGGATGGTTAATTATGAATAGATTAATGGATCGTGTAGACTATAGTTTGCAAATAGATGGTAGAAACTGTCTAAAGTTGGAAGCAAGTATACCAGAAAAAGTTCAATAATGCACTTGGCTGATGATAATTGATTTAATTTTAACAAGGTTAGTATATTGCTAATGGAGTTACAACCTTGCCTGCATACTTCTGAATATAATGGTTGAGTCACCAAACCCTCACTCACAATAGCTTTGCTGTTGAATATACTTATAACTTTGACGTCCTCCCGAGGTTGTGCAACTGCGACAACGCGGGGTTGATAGACTTAATCTTAATATAGGTCACTAATCTAACTGCTCCCCTACAAACTGCTATAATGAATGCCTTGTCTATGATAGCAAATTTTCGGCAAAAGAGCAATCTTTATCTCAACGTTGGCCCTTGACCCGCGCTCTCCTGAGGGTGGGAGCAGAGGGATGGGAAAACCAATCAATCTTGCGGTTTTCCCAATAGTCTACATATTTTTAGATAAAATCAGGCTGCTGGGCTAGCAGTGTCTAGGGGAGCCGTCCGATTGGCGAAGTAGTGTGGAGCGGCCCTTTAGACCAGAAGGAGGCTCGACCGATTAGGCAGGTAAAGAGGCAGCACAAAGCCCATTAAAGCGATAGTTAGGAATCCCGCATTGTCGCAGGGGCGCAACGTCGGGATGATGTTAATGGCATTATTTATTGACCTAATCATCAAAACCAAAAGTATTTCAGCATTTATGCTACAGGATACTTGCGTAATACTAATTCCCAAAAGCATTGCTATACTTAGGTTGCACTTCAGTTATTAAGTAATTAACACAGAGGAAATTACCATGCTTGCTAATAATAGCCCAGTTAATGTTTATTATTCTTATGTTTATTCCTCTCTACACGGACCACACTCCCCACACTTCGCCACCCGATCGGGTACAGCATTCTTTATTGAGAAATAGTATAACACGATTTGAACATCCTGGAAAACTTCTGAGAACTTTCAAACTTAATTTTTATGTTTAATACCAAGCTTCATTAATGGATAACGGATAATTGATAATTGATGATTACAAGAAGGTTAAAACCTCTCGGGAATTGAGTATAAGGAAACATTATTTCTTCTCTCAAGGGGAGATTGGAGGCAAGCGTTTGCGCTTCGCAAAGCTTCGAAGTTCGCGTAGCGTCCCGGAGGGAATGGCGTTTCGCGGAGCGACTTGAATTGCGTTTCGCTTTCCTACGGAATAATTGCGCAAACGCGACATGAAACGCGGCTCTGCACTCTTCGGGAAACTGAGCCATATCCAATCGACTTTAAGAAAAGAAAAAAAATTTCCTTTGAACCAATCCTATTCTTAAAAAGAAGAGGTAATAATTAATTATTGAAATAAGATGTCCTTTTGACCAAACAGATAATATAAATGATAATAAATATATTTAAGCTATTCATTCTGCATGCTAACTTCTGACTTCTGACTACTCAAAATCGCCTAACTATTTGGAACAAATATTAATCAAATTTGGTATAATATATTCCCCATAATTTTGTAGTAGTTAATAATTTTTGTTAAGTTAAGTTGCAACTACAGGATACTCTACAAGAAAATAAAAATAAGTTTTTTCAAGAAAAATATATTTTCAGTTAGTTATATGAATAAGTTTTTTCCTTTAACACCTCGCTACCGTCTAGATGATGAGTCTCCTTGGTTAAAAGGAATTGATCCTACCCGCAATTATTGGATTCACATTAATGGAGAAAAAACACTAACAGCCGTGATTCCTGGTTTAGTAGTGTCTTCTATAGATGAATTTAAACAAAATATCCAAAAATTTCAAGCCTTAGAATCAGGGGCACATATCAAAATAGAGAGAGCTTTAGAAAGCTGCTATATCTGCTGTATTAGTCAAAACTGCTATGCTGTTGAATGCTATTTCAATGGCTTATTAGTATGCCATACATTTGACAAAGAAACTTTAGAGAGCTTGTTAATGACAAGCCATCCTGACTGGAAATGCACTCCTAAAGATGTTGAACTAGGACAATGAATGTTAAATCGTTCCTTAAAAATATCCCCAAAAGCTTTAAATTAAAATATTTACTTTCTAAGAATTTTAAGAGGCTAATTTTGTTTCATACTTGGGTTTTATGAGTTATGTTTTAGCAGATCATAAATTGCACAAGAGAGAGGTAGGTTAAATAAAAGTTTTAGCTAGGTTGATGAATCAGATATAAATCAAACTTAGACTGTATTAATTAAGTTGTAAATCGTACATAAAAAAGACGACTATTCCTCAATATTTTCTAGAGATTTATCTGTAGAATGTTGAGGAAAATGCTGTTTAAAATAAATCAGATTAATGAAATCCCCTATTAGTAGTAGTCAAATCAAACAAAAAGCCCTAGAATTAGGATTTCATAAGGTTGGGATAGCTTCAGCTAATGAATTCGGCTTGGAAATAAAAAGATTACAAAGGTGGTTGAACAAGGGTTATCAGGCAGATTTAGAATGGATGACTAATCCCAAACGTCAAGATTTGAAGGGAGTTATGCCAGAGGTACAGTCTGTTATTTGTGTTGCACTCAACTATTACACGCCACATCAACACTCTGAAAATAGTGAGATTGGCAAAATTTCTCGCTATGGGTGGGGTAGGGATTATCATAAAGTGGTGCACAAAAAGTTAAAAACTCTGGACAACTGGCTGCAAGAGCAAGAAAAGGAGATTTTAACCCGCTATTATGTAGATACTGGCCCTATTATGGAAAAAGCATTGGCGGAACGAGCTGGATTAGGTTGGATAGCAAAAAATGGTAATCTGATTACTAGAGAATATGGTTCATGGGTATTTTTGGGGGAAGTGCTGACTAACCTAGAGTTGACAAGCGATCGCCCTCATACTGAACATTGTGGTAGTTGTACTCGTTGTCTGGAAGCTTGTCCTACTAATGCGATTGTCGAACCTTTTGTTGTTGATGCCAATCTTTGTATTGCTTATCATACTATTGAAAATAGAAATCCAGAACTCCCTGCACATATTAAGTCAAATTTAAAAGGGTGGGTTGCAGGTTGTGATATTTGCCAAGATGTTTGTCCTTGGAATCAAAGATTTGCTCGAGAGACAAATATTGATGAGTTTCAACCCTACCCTGATAATTTAGCACCTCAGTTAACAGAACTAGCAAAGATATCAGAAGAAGATTGGAATAGGAAGTTTCCCGCCTCTGCATTGCGACGCATTAAACCGGAAATGCTGCAACGAAATGCTCGTGCTAATCTTCAATAAGTGTGAAAATTCAAAATTATCCGTAGAGGGTGACTGATATTATTTATCTGTAACAATGTGCTTAATAATTCTTACCCAGACCTAAATTTTACTGATAGCTGTATATTTTTTATTAGGTGCAACTTCATGGAGAAATGCTATTAGGCGTTTCGCTGCGCGATATGTTTGCGTAGCATTCCGCAGGAAAGGAAAACGCGCAGCGGTGCGTAGTACTATCGCTACCCACTTTATCTAAAATCTAAAAACTGTTGCGCAATAGTTGAATTAATTATCAATCAAAATGAAGTGAGGCGATGCCACTTTGCCACTTTATCTAAAATCTAAAAACTGTTGCGCAATAGTTGAATTAATTATCAACTAAGATAAAATCATACCAATTCCCATAAATAATGCTATACTTCCTCAAAACTTCAGTTATTAAGTAATGAGAAATATCTACCCAAGTTTGAGTTTTTTCCTCCTTGCTTTCAAGTATTCTTCCTCTTGGTTTACCTGTACTTTATAATAGTGATGTTATCGGACTTGATATGATAGAATTAAACACCAATTAGCGGTTATTATTTAGTAATGATAAAAATAGTTATTTTTGATTTTGATGGTACATTAGCAGATACTTTTGATCTGATTTTTGCTATCACAAATCGTCTATCAGTTGAATTTGGATATAAACAAGCCAAGAAAGAAGAAATCCCAGAAATTGAAAAGTTAAGTCCGCTAGAACTTATTAACCAGTCAGGAATATCTATTTTTAAAGTACCTTTTTTGCTGAGAAGAATTAGAGCTGAATTTAAACAAGAAATTAATGATGTAGGATTATTTGCTGGTATTAAAGAGGCTTTATTAGGACTCCAATATCAAGGTTATAAAATAGGAATAATTACTTCTAATGCTCAAGAAAATGTAGAATATGTTTTACAAAAACATGATTTGTTGATTTTTGATTTTATCACTTCAGGGACAACACTTTTTGGCAAGCATAGAGCGATCAAAAAATATTTAAAATCAGAGAACATTCAGCCAGAAGAAATGGTTTATGTTGGAGATGAAACTAGGGATATTAATGCTGCA
>NZ_JAAHGT010001099.1 GCF_010672385.1 Okeania sp. SIO2F4 | reverse complement strand
CCCCCCTCTTCCCCCTCCTCCCCCTCTCCCCACCCTCCTACTAGGGTTTCAGGAGTTCCTGATCGGGGATAGCTTTCAAGAAGGGGTAATTATTAATTATTAATTGTTCATTGTTAATTGCTGAAAGAGGCAGTTCCTCGGCAGGAGGCTAGCTGAATGCTAAAAGCTGATAGCTAGTTAATCATAATAATAATAGTATTTATAATTTGAGGTATTATAGCTAATATATAATTTAGGTAATTATTTATGGTATTAGATACAGTATATTCCAGATAAATATGGTACAAATGACAATATAAATATTTTTTCCAGCATAGACAAACTGGGTGCAGTGATAATAATTGCTGGAATAGCTGCAAATATTTTGTACAAATTAGGTTTCCACAAAGAAAGTTTTGTTTTGTGCTGTATTGCTGTAGTAAAATTAATTTTCGTTTGCTTGTTTAGAAGTTAAAAAATAGTTCTTGAGATTTTTGAGGTGAAAAATCTACCATTTTCATTCATAATTCTGAATTCTGAATTCTAAATTCTGTCTAAATTGATTAATAAATCTTGATTAAAATTCCTTCCTTTTCACATAGTTCTTGAGATTTTTGAGGTAAAAAATCCACCATTTTTCTTCTAAATGCTGAATGCTGAATGCTGAATGCTGAATGCTGAATTCTCAATTCTGTTATACCAAGTCAAAAGTTTGCCAGTTAATGGGATACTTCCACACACCTAAAAAATTAAATTTTCTCAATGTTTCTATACCATAGAAACATAATTATTACTTCCCATTTCTGACGTCTGACTTTTGACTTGTAACTATCTTTAAGAATTCATTGCCGTAGCACGAGCAGCAGCAGCTTCATCTGGATGAATATTCAAACGAGTTAAATTTATCCGACCCTTAGAATCAATTTCTCGTACTTTAACAATGACTTCATCTCCAATTGCTAGCTCATCTTCTACCTTACCCACGCGGTAATCTGCAATTTGGGATATATGAACCATTCCTTCTTTTCCAGCAAATACTTCCACAAAAGCACCAATAGGAATAATTCGAGTCACTCGACCAACATAAACATCCCCAGGATTCAGTTTCTTGGTCATCCCTTGGATAATATTGCAAGCTTGTTTAGCTTTTTCACCATCCGCTGCTGCAATAGTTACGGTGCCATCATCATCAATATCAATTTTGACGCCGGTTTCCTCAGTAATACCTTTAATAGTTTTACCACCAGGTCCGATGACTAAACCAATCATTTCTGGGTCTATCCTGAAGCTTAAGAGTCGCGGTGCATAAGGTGACATATCCGAACGAGGTTCATCAATGACACTCAGCATCTTCTCCAGAATATGTATCCGTGCTGGTTTAGCTTGATGAATAGCATCAGCAATTACCTCTATAGATAAACCTGTAATTTTCATATCCATCTGTAAAGCTGTAATCCCACTATCGGTACCAGCAACTTTGAAATCCATATCACCCAAAAAGTCTTCTATACCCTGAATATCTGTCAGAATACGAACTTCTTCACCTTCTTTGATTAAACCCATAGCTGCTCCACTCACAGGTTTAGTAATAGGAACACCAGCATCCATTAAACCTAGAGTAGAAGCACAAACGGAACCCATAGAAGTTGAACCATTTGAAGACAGAACTTCTGAAACCACCCGAACTACATAGGGAAAAGCATCGCTTGGTGGTATAACTGGGTTCAATGCGCGTTCTGCTAAAGCACCGTGACCAATTTCCCGACGACCAGGCGATCGCATTGGTTTAGTTTCTCCTACAGAAAAAGGAGGGAAGTTGTAGTGGTGCAAATAACGTTTTTCATCTTGGGGATGTAAATCGTCTGCTAATTCTTGAGCATCACCAGGTGTTCCCAGAGTCACAGCAGACATTACCTGAGTCAAACCTCGATTAAATAGAGAACTACCATGAACTCTTGGTGGTAAGACTCCTACCCGACAAGAAACAGGGCGTACTTCATCCAATTTCCGACCATCAACCCGCATACCTTCGTCAATAATTTGTTTGCGCATCAACTTTTTAGTGACACCCTTAAAGGTATTCCCTAGCGCCATACCGTCAGATTCAACCATGACTCTTACTGCTTCTTCTTCAGGAAGTTCGGCGATCGCTTCTGCTAGAGAATCTTTAATTTCATCCAGTTTTTCATCGCGCTGATTTTTATCTAAATCATATTCAGACAAAACCTGTTTAATAGATTCTGTAGCTTTTTCCTGGATATAGTTTTCTAAGGTAGAGTCTACTTCGGGAGGTTCCAACTCCACAAGTTCAATACCCATTTCAGCAATAATTTCTCGTTGAGCTTGAATAAGGTCACAAACTGCTTCATAACCAAAATCAATTGCCTCAATAATATCTTGTTCTGGCAATTGATTTGCTCCAGCTTCTACCATGATTACTCCTTGAGGAGACCCAGCGACCACCAAATCTAAGTCGCCATTTTTAACTTCACGGTAAGTAGGGTTAATGATAAAGTCATCTCCTACTAACCCTACCCGCACTGCAGCCATTGGGCCATAAAAAGGCAACTTGGCCAGTAATACTGCTACTGAACTACCTGTTACAGCTAGCACGTCTGGTGGTACTTCCTCATCCATGGACAATGTTGTGGCCACAATTTGAATATCATCTCGCAACCAACCAGGAAATAAGGGGCGTAGTGGTCTGTCTATCAAACGACCAGTAAGTGTCACCTTTTCTGGAGGGCGACCTTCTCGGCGCAAAAAACCACCAGGAATTTTTCCTCCAGCGTAGAGTCTTTCCTCATAGTCCACTAAAAGAGGTAGAAAGTCTATTCCTTCTCTACCCTTAGCTGTAGTAGCTGTGACTAAGACTGCTGTATCTCCTGACTCTATCATCACGGCACCACCAGCTTGAGGCGCAAATAAACA
>NZ_JAAHGT010001098.1 GCF_010672385.1 Okeania sp. SIO2F4 | reverse complement strand
ATAAATATAAATGTCTAGAAAAGAATTTATCTTAAAATTTATTCTTCGTAAACCTTTCAACTTTCAAATTATTGGAAATATTATATTAGGATTTAGTAGCGGATTATTTAATGGAGTTAATACAGCTCTAATAGTACCTATACTATTGCAAATTTCGGGGCAAGAAGTTGAGCTGAAAGGTTCTCCGCCGATAATTCAATTTTTACTATCTCCTTTTGACGGAGTTTCAGAAAAGTATCGCCTTGGAGTAATGCTTTTAGCAGTTATATTAACTATTTTCCTGAAAAATTTAACTACATATTTAAGAAGTTTGTTGACAGTAGCCTTTAATCGTAGTCTGACAAATACTATTAAATCAGAAATGTTACAAACATTAATGGACAGCGATTTAGATTTCTTTACAAAAGTCAAAGTAGGAGATCTAATAAAACGTTTAGGCTCAGATACAGCTCAATGTGTACAAACTATTAATGGTTATGTTAATTTAATAACTCAATTAATCACTCTTTCTTTATTTTTCAGTTTACTAATTTCAATTTCTTGGCAACTTACTTTAATTGCTTCTATATTAGCAGCTCTAATTTCAGCAATTAACCAGCTTTTTATTCGTAGATCAAAGAAATTTGGAGTTGTTTTAAATCAGGAACAAAAAAGTTATGCAATTAAGGTAATTGAGACTCTGAGTGGTATTCGGTTAATTAAATCAATAAGTAGTGAACATAGAGAATATAAACAGATTAGAAAATTAATGCTTTCCCTGGAAAATATAGCGTTGAAAGAAAAAATGAATTCAGCGTTAATACCTCCAGTAAATGAAATGACAAGCATGATGACAGTAATCGGTATTTTATTATTAGGTAGATATTTATTTGCCGATCAAATTGCTAATGTTTCTGCTATATTACTAACTTATCTTTTAGTTCTATTTCGTTCACTACCTATTGTTTCTCAAATTAATGGCAGTCGCAATCAAATTGCCAAAGGATCTGCTAGTTTTGATATGGCCGTAGACTTATGGAGAAGAGATAACAAACCAATTATGAAACCTGGTTCTATACCTTTTCAAAAGGTGAGGAGAAAAATTCATTTTAAGAAAATTTCCTTCTCTTACCCAGGTAATGATAATTTAGTTCTTAAAAATGTTGATATATCCGTGCCTAGAGGTAAAACTTTAGCGTTAGTGGGAGGTTCAGGAGCAGGTAAGTCAACATTTGCAGACCTACTACCAAGATTTTATGACCCTACTTCTGGTTCCATTACTATAGATGGTATTGACTTACGGGAGTTTGATATTACTACTCTCAGAAGAAAGACTGGTATTGTTAGTCAAACTACTCATTTATTTAACGATACGGTAAAAAATAATATTATCTATGCTCGTCCTGATGCTACAGAAGATGAAATTATTGAAGCAGCTAAACAAGCTAATGCTTATGATTTTATTATGGACTTTCCCAAGCAATGGGAGACAGAAATAGGCGATCGGGGTGTTATGCTTTCGGGTGGTCAACGACAAAGATTGGCCATTGCTAGGGCGCTATTACAAGATCCAGAAATATTAATCTTAGATGAGGCCACAAGTGCCCTTGATACAGTTTCAGAACGTTTGGTACAGGAGGCCATTGATAAATTAAGTCGCGATCGCACAGTTTTAGTTATTGCCCACCGTCTCTCAACAATTCAAAATGCCGATCAAATAGCTGTCTTAGATCGTGGGAAGTTAGTTGAAATGGGTACTCATTTAGAACTTCTAGAAAAACCAGATGGTTACTATCATCGCCTCTATACTATACAGTTTGGCGACCCGTCTGAAGCTGATAAATATATTGACCAACAAGTTTTAGCTAAGGCATCTTATGAAGCTCGTGGTTTTCTCAACAAAATTATTGGTTCTTTAACATTACTAGCTGATGAAATAGTTGACACACCTGAAGAAAAAATAGAGCTTACTGAAGAAGCTTTTCGATCATCAATTTCTCTTCTAAGAACTTTAGAAGTATTTGAAAATCAAATGGAAAATCATAAGAAGTTAGGAGCTAAAAATTAGGAATTATAGCCTAAATTATATCAAATTTCTTGGTAATAGCTTTGAGGTTTTCTAGTTATCTGAGTCTCTGCTCCTTTTTTCTAATATCCATTCCTGCAAAATAGGGTTTACTAATTCTGGTGCTTCATCTTGAGGACAATGACCAACTCCAGGCAAAGGAATAAATTTTTCTACAGTTTTAAACTTGGCAAATTCCTTTCCCAATTCAATATTTTCCCAGGGGTCTTTCTCTCCCCATAAAATTATGGCTGGACAGGGTAATATAGG
Organism: Okeania sp. SIO2F4; assembly: GCF_010672385.1. GTDB lineage: Bacteria > Cyanobacteriota > Cyanobacteriia > Cyanobacteriales > Microcoleaceae > Trichodesmium. The sequence continues at coordinate 596 of NZ_JAAHGT010001098.1, read as the reverse complement.
TAATAAATCTTCTGCTAAAGGTCCTTGAGAATAACCAGTAAAAGCTACAAAGACATCAACTGCTCCCTCATCTTTTGCTGGTTTCAATAATAGATCGATTAATTCATCTGTTACTGCTTCAGAACGTTGATATGCCTCCAACAATACTCGCTTAACAGTTTTCTTAGTTGCTAACTGGTTAAAAAATAATTGACTTATCCACTTGACTTTTAACAACTTTTGTACTATTAGCGACCCCTGACTACGATACCAAGGAAGGGTAGACCGTTTCCGTTCGTGCAGAAGTCTCAGAGAACAATTGATAATTCCTATGCCTAGAATAAGATTGGGATTATCAACTGCTGTCTGCATTGCCACAATGCAACCTATAGAATTTCCGACAAGAAAAGCAGGAGCGCCAACTATTTCTCTACAAAAATCCCTAATTTGTTGGCTCCAGGTTTCAAATGTGTAGGTGACATCTTGACTTGGCGTAGGTTTAGCTGAACCGCCAAAACCTAGTAAGTCAATAGCGTAACAGCGACAACTGGCAGCTAGTACAGGAATATTTTTGCGCCAGTGTCCCCAAGAAGCTCCAAAACCATGTATTAATATTA
>NZ_JAAHGT010001097.1 GCF_010672385.1 Okeania sp. SIO2F4 | reverse complement strand
GCCAATTCGCGAAAAAAGCTAAAGCCATGAGCTATCATTTTTTTTCATAGTTTGTGCAGATTTTTTTCGCTCTTTCTGAAGAGTTAAAGTAAAAATCGAAACGACCAAACCTGAGAACAATTCAATTTATCACTTTTGCTTAGTGAAACAACATATTTTCAATTATCCCAATAAGGAATGACCGAATAGTGTTGAAATAATAAATAGCCAGAATTATTAGTCTTTTCTAAAAGTTTTGTAGGAAGGTTCTATGGAACCTCCCTTTTTAACTAAGATGGGATAACTATTTAAGCGGATACTTTATCTGGGAAATATTTCTTGAGTTTTTGCAACTTTGGTGGAATTGAAAATACACAATAAGGTTGATAAGGATTCTTATTAAAATAGTTTTGATGATATTCCTCAGCTCTATAATAATCCTTCAAGTCAACCACTTCAGTGACGATGGGATTTTTAAATGTGCCATTATTACCCAAGGTTGAAATTACTTCTTGAGCAATATCTTTTTGTTCTTGGGAATGACACATAATAATTGAACGATACTGAGTACCAACATCATTTCCTTGTCTATTTAGTGTTGTGGGGTCGTGAGTCACAAAAAATATCTCTAATATTTCACCCAGAGATATTTTATCAGTATCAAAGGAAACTTTGACCACCTCAGCATGGCCAGTTGTTCCAGAACATATAGACCTGTAGTCAGGATTTTTAGTATTTCCTCCAGCATAACCAGACTCTACTTCTTTTACCCCTGCGACAGAGAGAAAGACAGATTCTACGCACCAGAAACATCCGCCACCTAATACGATTGTATCCAACATGATTTTTTTGCCTCCAAACTTTGGCTTTAATTTCCATTAGATATTCATTGTAAACTGATTAGAGAGCAATAGGTTTTAGATCGAGATAGTTGTGAACCTTTTTTGAACAAACTGCCAGGAAAGTTTATTGGCAGGATAAACCCAATAAAACGTCTTAAAATTTTAGTTTATTCAGTGGAAAGCAAACTATATTTCTTAACCCAAGCTCAATAATTTAAGGTTTTTAGCTTTAACGAAAATCTATTCTATTAGAGAGCAATCAAGTCAACAAGTAGAGTTTTTCAATTTACTTTGGATAAATTAGGCATAATAATTGATTTGTAATTGACTAGATACATCATCCTTCTAAAAATTTGCATAGTATTGAATAAAATTCCTATTTTTAATCTAAAAAAAACCTTGCAGGTTACTAAAACTTGCAAGGTTTAATTATTAGTTTGTTGTGATATTTGATGGGTTGAAATCACCTATCAGATTTCTCTTAGTAGAAATCTACTAATAGCACTTTAGCTTTATTAGCTATCTCATTCACCAGCAAACACCAATTGCTGAGGTTCTGTATTTGATGTTTCTGTTGATGATGCTAAGGCCAACTGTGAAAGTGTAACAGTTGGATCTTGGACGCCCAAATTTCCACCATCTACAACTGCATTAGGAACATCGTCTGCAGGTATAAAATTACCGCTACCAGTAGGGAACTCAACGAACAATGTACCTGTGACATCACTTGCTGGAGTAAGGGTACGACCAACTGGAGCAATGTTAACTAAATTAGGTAGTCCGAAGTTGTTAACTCCATCACCTCCAAACTCAGTACCCACTACATTGAACAAGTCACCATTACCAGCGATCGGCAATAGTTGACCTTCAAGAGAGAAGAAACCAGGTGGTACAGATAGACCAGGCCATAAAACAATTTCTCCTGTTAAAAAGTCTGGGGGAGCGTTGTCTCCAGCAATTATGTAGCCAATAGGGAATGTTGCAATAGTAGCACCAGCAGGACCAGGAGGACCAGCAGGACCAGTAGCACCTACAGGACCAGCGGGACCAGCAGGACCAGTAGCACCAGTGGCACCAGCGGGACCAATGGGACCAATGGGACCAGCAGCACCAGGAGCACCTACAGGACCAGCAGGACCAATGGGACCGACAGGACCAGCAGCACCAGGAGCACCTACAGGACCAGCAGGACCAGCAGGACCAATGGGACCGACAGGACCAGTAGCACCAGTGGCACCAGCGGGACCAATGGGACCAATGGGACCAGCAGCACCAGGAGCACCTACAGGACCAGCAGGACCAGCAGGACCAATGGGACCGACAGGACCAGCAGCACCAGGAGCACCTACAGGACCAGCAGGACCAGCAGGACCAATGGGACCGACAGGACCAGCAGCACCAGGAGCACCTACAGGACCAGCAGGACCAATTGGACCTACAAGACCAGGAGCACCATCAGCACCAGGAGCACCTACAGGACCAGCAGGACCAGCGGGACCAATAGGACCTACAGGACCAGCAGGACCAGCAGGACCAATGGGACCGACAGGACCAGCAGCACCAGGAGCACCATCAGCACCAGGAGCACCAGCAGCACCAGGAGCACCTACAGGACCAGCAGGACCAGCAGGACCAATGGGACCGACAGGACCAGGAGCACCTACAGGACCAGCAGGACCAGCAGGACCAATGGGACCGACAGGACCAGCAGCACCAGGAGCACCTACGGGACCAGCAGGACCAGCAGGACCAATGGGACCTATAGGACCAGCGGGACCAGGACTACCATCAGCACCAGGAGCACCTACAGGACCAGCAGGACCAGCAGGACCAATGGGACCTATAGGACCAGCGGGACCAGGACTACCATCAGCACCAGGAGCACCTACAGGACCAGCAGGACCAGCGGGACCAATGGGACCGACAGGACCAGCAGCACCAGGAGCACCTACAGGACCAGCAGGACCAGCAGGACCAATGGGACCGACAGGACCAGCAGCACCAGGAGCACCAACAGGACCAGCAGGACCAGCAGGACCAATGGGACCAACAGGACCAGCAGCACCAGGAGCACCAACAGGACCAGCAGGAC
>NZ_JAAHGT010001096.1 GCF_010672385.1 Okeania sp. SIO2F4 | reverse complement strand
TATTTTGGCATTTATGACTTTTTCTTATGCCAAGGCAACAACAGAAACTCTAGCAGCAATTTTTTGAGCGATCGCCAGTAACTCTTGAGCAGACACAGAACCAGGATCTCCTACTACAATAGGTATACCAGAATCTCCGCCCTCTCTAACTGGCATTTCCAAAGGAACTCCACCAAGCAGAGGCACTCCCAATTCTTGTGCCGTCCTTTCACCACCACCAGAGCCAAAAATATCATACTTTTTCTCCGGCATATCTGGAGGTACAAAATAACTCATATTTTCCACTATCCCCAAAACAGAAACTCCCAACTGCTGGAACATTTTTAAACCTTTGCGCGAATCAAGTAATGCCACAGTTTGAGGAGTCGTCACAATTACCACCCCAGACATAGGAACAGCTTGAGCTAATGTTAATTGAGCATCACCAGTACCAGGAGGCAAGTCTACCAATAAATAATCTAATTCACCCCATTGCACTTGGTACAAAAATTGCCGGATAATTCCATTCAACATAGGACCACGCCAAATCACTGGTTGATCCTTATCAATCAGGAAAGCCATAGAAACCAACTTTACCCCATGATTAAAAGCAGGTTCCAACACTTCCCCAGATTCTCCTTGTTGTACCATAACCTGAGCATCTGCTAGACCCAACATAGTCGGGTCATTAGGGCCATAAATATCAGCATCAATCAACCCAACCTTAGCACCCATTTGAGCCAAAGCCACAGCTACATTTACTGCCACCGTGCTTTTACCAACCCCACCTTTGCCACTCGAAATAGCAATAATATTTTTCACTCCACCAATACCTTGGCGATCTGGTATAGCTTTCTGTTGAGGAGTCTCTGCCGTAACATCTACTATAACCTCCTCAACTCCAGGTAATTGCTTAACAGCTTTTTGGCAGTCTTCTACGATGAACTCCCGTAATGGACAAGCTGGAGTTGTCAAAACCAAAGTAAACTTGACTTGCCCATCTACAACGTTAATATTACGAATCATGTTTAGTTCTACCAAACTCTTACGCAGTTCAGGGTCTTCTACTGGTCGCAATACATCTAAAATTGATTTAGTATCAGGTATATTGGACATTTGACTTTCCTCTAAAATTTTTCTTAAGTTTCTCTTAAGATTATATAGCTTTAAGGACTCAGCATTCAGCTAACTTCCTAATTAGGAACTGCGTTACAAGTAAAAACTTTCTAGGTAAAGGATTTCAATTCTATTAATTTCGTAACACTTTTTTGCCGTGCTATGCTAGCCACTTGTCAAATGATAAAAACATTTAAGCACCTACACAAAATTAATTACATATTCTTGACCACAATTATCAGGCAATTTTTTGAGATAGTAGAGGAAGCTTTTGCAGCTTTCTTAAGCATCAATTTCAATCCATTCATTCATTCATACTTAATAAATTTCCAGATAATTTGTAAGCATTCAGCTATCAGCTTCCAACCGCTTGAATTGTATGGTTGAAAAACTCAAACTCTTCGTTCTTGTGCTTCAATTTATGGGTTAAAATGTGGTATAATATCGAAGAATTCTTGCTTCATTCATTTTTTGAGCTGAGAGCTGACCGCTAATAGCTGAATGCTAAGGATAATATCAATGAGTTTATGCTTGGGTGAGTAACTTGGTAACCAAAATATCTCTAAATTTTTCCCTTTCCACTCTTCTAATTTTTCGATCATTTTATCCCTCATCTGGATTGGTGCTTAGTCCATCACTACTATAGTAAGTTTAGTTAAATGTTCATTATTATTTATCTAAAAAATTAATCACAATTTGACTATCAATTATTCCCTGATGTATTGCATAATTTAATTCGTTCTTTTACTTTGGCAACTATTGAAAGTTATCCTTTCTGATTTTTCTTGTCATCCTTCAATAATTAATAATTAATAATTAATAATTAATAATTAATAATTACCTCTTCTTAAAAACGGATAGGATTGGTTAAAAAGGAAATTTTTTTCTTTTTTATCCTTTAAAGGAGAGGCTTTAAACCTTTATTTTTCGGTAAGGAATCTTTAGCTACGAATCGAAAATCCAGTTTCATCTAAGATATCTTAAATCTATCTCTCGTTTGTTAGCTTCTTGTTTCAGCTCTTCTAGTCTAGCTATTTTCTGTTATACCAATTTCATAAAATATTGCTACAGTGGCTTTGTTCTTAGGAGTTAGCAGTCAGGAGGTAAGAATTTATAATATTTATTTTTTTGAGAGTGAAACTGTTTCATTTTTGACTAAAAACAGTCTTATAATGTATAGCAATTATCAAAAAAATGTCAATACTTTATAGATTAAATCAAAATCATAAAACTATTATCTATGTTGTCTGTTACCGAAAAATTAATAATTAATAATTAATAATTAAATAATTCGCGCCTTGAAGCCTCCCCTTGGATAGGGGAAAACAAAGAAAATATTCCTTATATTCAATTCCGTAGCGGTTTTAACCTTCTTGTAATTATCAATTATCCATTATTCATTATCCATTAATGAAATAATCCCTAGATATTTTGACCAATAAATAATACCAAGTATCATGCATTAACGCTATACTTAGCTGACACTTCAATTATTATACTTGTCGCTTTATAACTAAAAAAACTGGCAAACCCAACCCATGTAAAGATTTTAGCTATTCCCGATTGAAAACGTTTGGAATTATTGGTGTGTCTTAATTTGAGCGATTTTTTCCATCTATTTAGCGACAACTCTATTCAGTAACTAACACAACTAAATAAAATTTTTGATAATTACCGAGAAATTGTGGGTATGCGCCTCCCCTTGGATAGGGGAAAAAAGCGGTTGAGGGATGGCGAGGTCCCCTCGCTTGCCTCCAATCAACCAAGAGAGCGGTCGGCAAGCGGAGCAGTCCGTTAGGATGGGATGGCGAGGTCTCC
>NZ_JAAHGT010001095.1 GCF_010672385.1 Okeania sp. SIO2F4 | reverse complement strand
CCGAATCACCAATAATTAATAATTATTTATTAAATAATTCAGCTTACTTTGCCTCCCCTTTCAAGAGGAAAAAGCGGTCGTTTGCGTTAGTGTTAGCGCAGCTCCTCCGCAGGAGGCAGCTCCTCTGAAAGAGGCAGCATGACCTTAGGATGGGATGGCGAGGTTTCCTCGCTTGCCTCCAATCTCCCAAAAGAGAAAAGTGCTCTTGAATTTCCTTAATATTCAATTCCGTAACGGTTTTAACCTTCTTGTAATTATCAATTATCAATTAATGAATATAGCTTTAATTATGTCTTATCTAGTATAGAGTATATATTCTCAAATATTTTTATTTGAAAATAAATCATTCCTCAATTGTTTTTTAGGATAATTTTTAGGCTGATTTCAGAAGTATATTGAAACATAAATCTCTAGAATTGACAAATATATAGCCAGTCTAATGTAAGCATTCAGCTATTAGCAGTCAGCTATCAGCAATAAGACCCTACTTTTAAGGAAGGAGTTTAAATGAATATAGACTTTAACAACTTTTGTAGTAAAATTTAATTCTGACTTGATTAATACAGCTTTGAACTTACACCAAAAGCAATAGTTGATAACTAATAGCTGACGGCTGAATGCTTAGAGTCTAATACCATTTCTCAAAAAAAATTCTACATTTTATTAAGCCTGGGAATAGGGGAGTATGGGAGTGGGGAAGAAGTAAACATAAGAATAATTAACACCCTACTGGGGTGCTAATTATCAAAAAGATGATTTACCGAATTATTAATTATTAATTATTAATTATTAAATAATTCTGGTTTAAAGCCTCCCCTTGGATAGGGGAAAAAAAGAAATAATATCTTCTGATATTCAATCCTCTCGGTTTTAACCAGAGGTAATTATCCATTATCCATTATCCATTATCCATTAATGAATCGTGTTAATTACTTAATGGTTGAAGTGTCACCTAAATATAGAATTACTGCGAATAAATTTGACGAAATGTCAAAAAATGTTTATGTAACTCAAACCTTTGAAATTGCTTTCTTCCACTCCGTTCCAGTCCCTGCAGACATAGTGACATTTAATTATATCTGGCTACTTAACTGCAACTATCTTTTTTAATTTACTATAAGGTTTCTCAGCCTTTGTGAGGTACAGTTGCCATTCTTCTTTTCTGTTCCCTATTCCCTAAAAGTTAGAAATTTTTTGTACCTTACAAGTACAATAATAGCTATATTAGAATTTTGAAATTAATTTTTAGGAGTATACATTTATAATGATTGAAGTTGAAAAATTAAGCAAAATTTATGGTTCAACCTCAGCACTGAAGGAAGTATCTTTTGCTGTACAACAGGGAGAAATACTGGGATTTTTAGGTCCTAATGGTGCAGGTAAAACAACAACAATGCGAATCTTAGCTGGATATTTGCCTGCTACAAGTGGCACAGCTAAAATTGCTGGTTATGATGTTCATGAAGATTCTATGGCAGTACGACAATTGATTGGTTATTTGCCAGAAATACCACCTTTATATCCAGAAATGACAGTAGAAGGATTTCTATTTTTTGTAACTAGAATTAAACGAGTTCCTGCCGGCGATCGCTCTGCTAGAGTTAAGTTGGCAATGAGAAGATGTGGGTTATTAGATAAGCCAAAAGTTTTAATTAAAAAATTATCAAAAGGATATAAACAAAGGGTTGGTATTGCTCAAGCTTTGGTACACGATCCCCAGGTAATTATATTAGATGAACCGACTGTTGGTCTTGACCCTAGACAAATTATTGAAGTCAGAAATTTAATTAAAAGTTTGGCTCAAGAGCATACAATTATTTTATCTACTCATATTTTGCCGGAAGTTAGTATGACTTGTAATCGAGTGGCGATTATTAATCAGGGTGAAATTGTAGCTACGGGTAGTCCTGAAGAAATGAGTAATAAGTTAGCAAGTGGATGGGGATATGAAGTAGAAATTGAGGGAGAAACTCAAGAGATAGAAACAGGATTAAAGTTATTAGCTGAAGTTCCGGGAATTCAATCTATAGAAAAAATTAAATCAGATAATGAAGGTCGTCTTAGATTACAAATAAAATGTCAACCGAAAATGGAACCAGGAAAAGAGATTTATAATACTATTGTTACTGCTGGTTTGGGTTTATTTGAACTACGTCGAACTCGTGCTAGTTTGGAGGATGTTTTCTTGGGTTTAACTACAGGTGAAGTTGCTAGTAATTCAATGGTTGAAGGGTCTACAAATTCTGTAGTAAATGAGGAAAAGTCTGAGGGAAATATTGAGCTGGAAAAGAATAAAAATCAATTACCCGACCCTTGGGAAAATTGAGGCGATCGCTCAAAATTCAAAAGTTAAAAGTTAGATTTTATAGACTCAAAACTTTGATACGTTAAGCAAAACTTGTAGTAGACTGACACAGCTAAAACTGTGCGTTAGATTTTTTCCTATAATTCTCGTTATGGGAAGATTTGAGGATTTTTTTCTAATTTACTATTTAAGGTGTGTCAGTCCAGAAGAAAAATTTTCCGATTCATCTCCTCTGGTTGGGTACTTAAGAAAATGTATTGACTATTGCTCTATACGCAATAGAAGAAAAATTTCCCGATTCATCACCTCTGGTGGGGTGCTTCATAAAATGTAATGACTATTGCTCTATACGCAATAGAAGAAAAATTTGATGATTCATTGCCTCTGGTGGGGTGCTTCATAAAATGTAATGACTATTGCTCTATACGCAATAGAAGAGAAAATTTACTATTCATCACCTCTGGCGGGGTGCTTAAGAAAATGTGTTGACTATTGCTCTATACGCAATAGAAGAGAAAATTTACTATTCATCACCTCTGGCGGGGTGCTTAAGAAAATGTGTTGACTATTGCTCTATACGCAATAGAAGAGAAAATTTACTATTCATCACCTC
>NZ_JAAHGT010001094.1 GCF_010672385.1 Okeania sp. SIO2F4 | reverse complement strand
TCCACAGATAGTATCAGTAGCAGTTAAATTCTCTGAATTTTTAGGAGACTTTCCTTTGACAGTTCTACTCTGGAGCGACCGACTTTTAGATTCAGCAAAACTTTCTACTAGACTCACCAATTCATCCCAGAAAATTACCCTATTTTCTAATTGCTCATCCCAGAAATTATTTTCTGCGATTAAATTTAACCAACTAGAATCAAAATTGAAATTTTTAGAATTAAAGACACCAATATCTGCAATAAAATTTTTCTGAGATAAAGCATCAGTAATTGTCAAATGCCATAAATCTATATTACAAAAACAACTTCTGAATTCAGAATTCTGAATTCTGAATTCTTTAACGACCTTTCTTTTTTCACTTCTCTTATCCTCAATTTTTTCAATAGCAGCAACAATTCCAAATCTAAGCAAAATATGTTGTACTTGTCTAACCAATTTTTTACTAACTGTAGAATAACCAAAACATACTCCCCTACTCTCAGATATTTTCACCCATCCATCCAGGGAAAATAGATATCTAATAAATAAAGCTAATTGTGACCTTTCTAATTTAAAGACAAGAGGAAAAAGACAGAAATTATCAGAATCAATCAGGGAAGAAAACTTACTTTCTGGAATAGTTTCATTACCAAAAATATTTAACCGACGCGGTACAGCTATTTTTTCCCCTACGCGCAATTTTGCCAAAGGTTTCCAACCATCAACCGTTAAAAAAGGATGAGTAATTGTCGTCTCTACAAATCTTCCTAATTTTGTCGTTACTCCAAATACCAATTTAACTCCATCATCAACAAAAGCACTAGGTTTAGTCAGATGAAACCTCCTATTTTTTCCCAAAGTTAATAATTCTATTTCCTGCCTTTGATAAACTTCTCCCAAAGTAACTAAACTGCCATCTTTTTGCAAAACCAAAGTATCATAAGCAGCACATTTTCCCATAGAAGGTCTACCCGCCACAATGATTAGATCGGAACGTTGAAAACCTCCAGTCATTGCATCTAAATCGTAAAAACCACAAGCAAGACCAGGTAAAGCAACCCCCTCATTTCTATCCTCAATCTCCTGAAAAGTATCAATTAAAGTCTCAGAAATAGGAACTAAATCTTGTTGTGGTTTATCCTGAGTCATAGCAAAAATTTTTTGTTCTGCTTGGTCAAGAATAGTTTCTAATCTAGTCGCTGTTTGAAAGCCTAAATCAAAAATTTCATTTCCAGCTTGAATTAATTTTCGTCGGATATATTTGTCAACAACTAAAACTGCATATTGGTCGATGTTAACTGCAGAAACAGTTCGTTCTAACAGTTGAACTATTTTAACTTGCCCGCCAATTTTTTCTAATTGATTATTATCAGAAAGCCAACTGGTAACAGTCATTAAATCAGTAGGTTTACCCTGATTATAAAGTTGCCACATTGCTTTATAAATAATTTGATGAGCTTGAATGGCAAAAAACTCCGGGCGTAACAACTCTGTTACTCGATTAATAGCTTCTGGGTCGAGAAGAATACCACCTAAAATAGCTTCTTCCGCCTCAATATTTTGGGGAGGTAGGCGATCGCTTTGCATTTATGATTTATCTAAATATTTGGGTTAAATGGTAAGCATTCAGCTATTAGCATTCAGCTCTCAGCAATAATATCCAGCTCTTAAAGCTATCAATTATAGAGTTTTATATTAAGAAAGATGTTTATAAATTATAGTCTTAAGGGTGGGGTTTAAATTTCAAACCAAAAACAATAGCTGATAGCTGACGGCTGAATGCTTAAGTTAAATGAATTTCATATTTTGATGTGAATATATAGGAGTAGTTCTTGTAGTGAAGGGTTTCATTAATTGATAATTGATAATGGATAATTGATAATTACAAGAAGGTTAAAACCGCGCTTGATTGAAGATTGGGAAATATCATTTCTTTTTTTCCCCTTAAAAGGGGAGGCTTTAAACCACAATTATTTAATTAACAATTAATAATTAATAATTCGGTAAAAAATAATTTTGTCTGACTACTTTAATTTTTTTTAAATAATATAATATCTCTTATATTTATGAGATGTAAAATTTTGGAATCAAGTGTTGCCTAAAACAAAGTTCCGTAAGCATTCAGCCGTCAGCCATCAGCTAGCCTCTTGCCTCCTCCGGAGGAGCTCCGCTAACGCTTTTCATGTCGCGCAGCGAAACAGCTATTGCTTTTAATTTAGGATAAAAGCTTTATTAATTGTCTTACTACAAAAGTTGGTTCCCTTGTTCTTCAAGTCAGTTGTTAATTTAAACACTGTCCTTAAATAGAAAGTCTTGTTGCTGATAGCTGACTGCGAGCTAGCTGAATGCTTACAAAGTTCCTTTGTATCTAACACCTTATTGTAATTGGTATATCAAATCATAATTAACTCCTAAATCGCAAATAACATTATCTTCAAACCGACTGAAATCGCTTTTTCCACTTCAATATTTTGGGGAGGTAGGCGATCGCTCTGCATCTATCTATAGATCTAAGAAATTATTTTGTCAGCTATCAGCTTTATTACTTTTAAAGGAGGAAAAAGCAATTGAGAAATTTTCCAGAATAGGAACAGGTAATAAAAGTAAAAAGCTAATATTTTTAATAATATCAGGTCAATCAGATATCAGTTATTCGTTTAGCAGTTCAAGGGATAACCGATAACTGATAACTGATAACTGATAACTGTTAACTGTTAACTACCCACCACTTGAATTTCAACTTCAGCAGTTACCTCTGGATGAAGTTTAATTTCAGCTTTGTAGAAACCAACCTTGCTAATCTCTGGCAAAGTAACACCACGTCTATCAATTTCTTGACCAGTATTTTCCTTAATTACTTCCACCAATTCTCTATCAGTAACCGTACCAAATATCGCATCATTTTCACCCACTTGTTTAGCAATTTTGAAGCGACCAACTGA
>NZ_JAAHGT010001093.1 GCF_010672385.1 Okeania sp. SIO2F4 | reverse complement strand
CATAAAACCTTTTGCTAATCCTTGATTATATTCAAAATTAACAATATGATCGACTCCAGACGCTTTAGCTACTTCTAAGGTTTTGTCAAAACTACCATCATTAATAATCAACCATTCTATCCGATCCACACCAGGAAGTTGTCGAGGTAATTCAGTTAGAGTCATTCCTAAAGTAGCTTCTTCGTTATAACAGGGGATTTGTATAATTAGTTTAGTCATTAATCTTTTTTCTCTTTATTTCTTTTGGGTAACTGGCGTAGTTTGTCCGCTTTCTGTAGTGCAGTGGCTTGACTTATCTATGGCGACCTGAACTTTACTTTCTTTTTTACTTTTGTCAACCTCTCTACCTCAAATTCTTACTAAAACTTATATATTCTTTAATTAGAAAACAATAATTTTATTATCTAAATAATTAGAGGTTTTTTGGGGCGAGGTTTACACTTTGTAATAATATTAGGACTGACGCAAAAGATCAAATTATACACCATCGAAAATTTTCTCCCCCTTCCCTCGCCCTCATCAGGGAAGTTTTTTTTAACCAAAATTTTAGTCTAGACCAGTTATGACAAAGAGCAAGTTTTTTATCCTAACCATTTAATCAGACATGATATAATATTAAATTTAATCAATGTTTGCTACAAACATCTGTTACTTATTTTCTATAACCAGAGTTTTGTCACATTATTTTTTCACTCTTAGTATAAGATTATATTTAATATTAAAAAAACTAAGAGTCAAGCAAAAAAAATACTTAACTCTTAGTTCTTCTTTGAAAGGTTCGGCACTTCAACTATTACTTAGATAGGGTAATATATCATCCTAAAATAACTATATGAAATTGAAATGCAGAAATTCAATTAAACGATTGGAACATAACGTTCTTTCTCAGGAACCTGAGTGTACTCAGCCACAATTTGTCGGAATTCGTCACCATCAATAGTCTCTTTTTCAATTAATAGATCGACTAAACGATCTATAACAACCCGGTTATCCCGCATCATCTGACAAGCTTCTTCATAGCAATGTTCTACAATAGTGCGAACTTGAGCATCAATACGAGAAGCAATTTCATCAGAATATTCTGAACGAGTCATCATGTCGCGACCCAAAAACACCTCACTTTGTCCAGTTTCCAAAGACAACGGACCCAAATTTGACATACCATAACGAGTCACCATTTGACGCGCCATTCCTGTAACCTGTTGTAAGTCATTACCAGCACCAGTAGTTACCTCAGCATCACCAAAAATTACTTTCTCAGCAGCGCGACCACCAAGAGCACCACTAATGCGAGCCAAAATTTGTGACCTGGAAATTAAACCTTGCTCTTCATTAGGCATAAACCAGGTGAGACCACGAGCTTGACCGCGAGGCACCAAAGTTACTTTTTGCACGGGGTCATGCTCTTTGAGTAGAGTACCAACAATAGCATGACCAACTTCGTGATAAGCAATAAGTCGCTTGCTCTTACCATCCATGAGCGGAGTACCTTCCATACCTGCAACCACTCGGTCTACAGCATCATCAATTTCCAGCATCGTAATTGCTTCTTTGCGACGACGAGCAGTCAGAATAGCAGCTTCATTCAATAGGTTAGCTAAATCTGCACCTGTAAAACCAGGAGTCCGACGAGCGATCGCCTCTAGAGATATTTCATTACTTAGCTTCTTATCGCGAGAATGAACGTTCAGAATTGACAAACGACCCTTAATATCAGGAGCATCAACAGTAACTTGACGGTCAAACCTACCAGGACGTAACAATGCAGAGTCTAAAACATCAGGACGGTTAGTCGCAGCAATAATAATAATTCCACTGTTACCTTCAAAACCATCCATTTCGGTCAATAATTGGTTTAGGGTTTGTTCTCTTTCATCATTACCTCCACCAATACCAGCACCACGTTGTCTACCCACAGCGTCAATTTCATCAATAAAGATAATGCAGGGGGCGTTTTCCTTAGCTTTTTTAAATAGGTCTCGTACGCGGGAAGCACCCACACCAACGAACATTTCCACAAATTCCGAACCAGAGATACTGAAGAATGGTACGCCAGCTTCACCAGCGATCGCCTTGGCTAACAAAGTTTTACCAGTTCCCGGAGGACCTACCAACAGCACACCTTTAGGAATTCGCGCTCCCACTGCTGTAAATCTTTCTGGTTTTTTCAGGAAAGTCACAACCTCTTGTAATTCTTCTTTGGCCTCATCAACCCCAGCCACATCATCAAACAGAACACCTGTTTTGGCCTCCATTGAGAAGCGAGCTTTAGACTTACCAAAGTTCATTGCTTGTCCAGGGCCACCAGGAACATTACTAGAGCGACGGAATAGGAAGAATAGACCCACAATCAATAAAATTGGGAAAATCAAATTTCCTAATAAACCCCATACCGCTCCTTCATTGCGTGGAGGGTGGCTGTCAAAATTAATATTTGCTTCTCGCAGACGGGAAATTAGGTCTGGGGAGTTGACAGGTAAATCTACCCGTAATCTTTCGACTTGGTTATTTAGTTCATCTACAGCTTCCACAATAGCTGTACGACCACCATCATAGAGGTCTACGCTTGTAACTCGATCTGCTTGTAAGTAGTCCAAAAATCTCCCATAGCTCATACGAGTTCTAGCAGTGTTACTACCCATATTTACTGCTGTTTGGGCAAATGCTCCTTGCCAGATAAAAAAACCAATGACCAAAGCTGGCAGACTCCAAAGTACAATGGTCCTCCAAGAAATTTTCATCAAAAAATGGCCTCTTTTAGTAAAATTGCATTAAATAAGGAAAAAGTGTAATTTTCTACACTCATAATCTTAACTAAATGTAACTTAACAATAGATATTAGGGCAAGTTTAATGCTTTTACCTATGGGATAGAGGAGTAAATGCCTTGGGTAGGTCTCCCGAGTTGAAGCAACTGGCGTGGTGTA
>NZ_JAAHGT010001092.1 GCF_010672385.1 Okeania sp. SIO2F4 | reverse complement strand
CGGTGGGAAGCAGATGTTAATGAAAGGCACTAAAACCGATAAAATGAACCATCATCCTTTTACCTGACTACGAATTACTATTACTGATGAAGTTGGTAATAGGATTTGGAAACCCATGTGGTTAATCACTATTGGTTCACCTATATCAAGAGTTGAGTCTAATTGATTGCTATGAGTCTGATCGACAGGGTTATGACATGGAACATTTGTTTCGATTTGGAAAACAAACATTGTTGATCACAGCTGATTCAACACAGTAATGTCGAACATGAAGAAAATTGGTTGAAATTAACACTTATTGCTGATGTTAATTTATGGGCAGCTAGAAATTTAGCCTTTGTTTTACCCCCTCCTTGGGAACATTATTTAAAGACTAATAAATCAGTTAAAATCACTCCCAGTTTAGTTCAAAGAGAATAAGAGCGAATAATTTCGAGTTTGGGTACAATGACCACATCTCCCAAACATCGAGGTGATTCTACCGGACCGATTAAAGGATATAAAACAACTTGAGCGAACTCCTCAAGTTGTTATCATCAAAGGCCACAAAAAATCCCAAAAATAACGAAAAGTTTCTTAGTAGTGGGCGACAACTCTTAATTATTGCCATTTTTCAGTGATTAAATTCACTGGAGACAGAGAAATATTTCTCTAGTCTAGTTAGGGTAATAATTACACTAACTATTTCTCTTTTTGTCCAAAGTCCAATAACTTCCTCCTCGTCAATTTTTCTATTTTGCTGAGAATCCCACACTTTGACATCCTCCCGACGTTGCGCTTACAAGGCCATTGCGGGATTCCCTAACATCACTGATAGAGGTTTTCTCCTGCCCCTTGCAGAGTCGCTCCGCGAACATAGCACCTGCCTCCAAGACAAAACCTCTTTTCGGTCTAAATACTTGCCAGCGCGGTGTTGGGGTCTCCGCCATGAGCGACTGAATCTGACACTGCTAGCCCAGGAGCCTTATTTAATTGAGGATAGAATACTATTTAAGAACAGCAACATTGATTGGTTTTCCTAATCCCTCTACTCTACGGTCAGGGGAGCGCGGATCTTCAGGCAACCTTGAGATAAATCTTTGATTTAGTTTGGGAGTGTATCAATCAATAAAGGTTCTAATTGGCCTTTGCTATCCAAAGCATAAATATCATCACAGCCACCAATATGTTGATCGTTAATAAAAATCTGTGGCACAGTACGACTTCCATTAGCACGTTCAGTCATACTATTTCTGGCAGTTTCATTGCCATCTATTTTGTATTCGGTGTAGTTAACACCTTTCCACCAGAGTAAAAGTTTTGCTCTAATACAATATGGGCAAGTTTGCCAAGTATAAATTTCGACCTTCGCTTTGATCCGTTCTGGATGACGACCTAGAATAGGGTTGAGAAAATCAAGCATTTTTAGTAATCAATTAAGTAGTAATAAATCAGGCAATTTAGATAATTTATAACGTATTTTTAAGCCAAACGGGAATAGACTTACCTCAGTTTCAATCTTTATTGTTAATTTGATAACTTGGCAAAAAGTATCTTAGATGCTGAAAATTTATATAGATATTTTGTACTAGACTATTTTCTTAAATTATTTATTGCCTGAAGATTTAGTATCTATATCTTGTAGGTTTTGCCCTCATTTTCATTTGTGTTTGCATTTTCTTTCTGATGTATAACTCCCTAGAAATCTTAGAAAAATAATGAGCAGTAAATACTACATTTACTATAAAAAAAGCTAAGACTAAAAATAGAAATAAAAAACTTGCTAAAGTAAATTTATGGAAGAAAGTAATAATTAAAAATACAATGGAAAGAAGACCAGCTCCAGAGGCAGCAGAACTAAGAATTAGCCAGCGCAAATTAGACATAGTTAAGTTGATAAATATTTTTGATTAATTAAGAAGGTAAATAAAAATTATTTAATCATATATCAATCAGTAATTATATATGAAAATCTGTTCACGCCATGAAGTATTTTAATCTTATGAATCATCCCTAATTGGGATCAATTAGTTTAAGTTAAATTTAATAGCAATTTAGAAGTATAGTCTATAATTAATTTACTTCTATTTAACTTGAGGAGCATTAGCTAAATTTGGTTCACTCTCTCAAAAGTGTTTCAAGTAGAAATATGTGAGTTAGCTTTATAGTTGAGAAAAACTTACAACAAAAGTTTTTCTTGTGGAATAGTTATTATTTCATTCCTAGCTTTATTACTGTCTTAATTTAACTATATTTTCTGTGCTATCAAGTTCGGATAGTTATTTATAAAAAACCTTCTTTCAATATTGAGAACAATTCTTATCACTTTCCCTACTCTCCTATTACCTCAGCAGGTAAGTCAAATTAAATATAAAATAATCATTGATCGGGAACAAAGAACAGTGAATAGGTAAAATGAAGCAGAGATTAAACAATTTTTATTACTTCACCTGACATATGGTTATTGGTTTGATTTTTTTTTACATGCACCTACTTATTATTTATAAGTATTTAACCGAAAATGATATTAAAGAAGAATGTAGATAGAAAATCAAGCTATATCAGAATTCAGACCAGGATTAATCCCACGTTGAAGCTATTTGCCTCTTGTTTCCTGTAAAGGTTGTGCTTTTCATCTTGCGCAGCTAAAGAAAGGCTTTTCATGTCGCGCAGCGAAACAGACGTGGGATTTCTCCCGGAGAGAGCTAAATATCTATCAAACTTAAAAGTATTGCTGAAAGATCAGAATTTATACAAAACTAAAGTTTACATTTTGTCAAGTTGTTTACGCAAATCCTCCAGTTCATCATCAACCTCTGATTTTTCTGCTGAACCTTGATTAGAAGCTGGTAATTGACTCTGACCTACTGAACCACCTGTAAGTTGTGCCTTCATCGCTGCCAACTCATCATCAACATCACTACTAGCTTCCAACTTTCGGAAATCCA
>NZ_JAAHGT010001091.1 GCF_010672385.1 Okeania sp. SIO2F4 | reverse complement strand
AGTACTTAATTTTGATATTTGTACGGTTTTATGTACTGATGTTAAGTATAATAATATTTGTAATGTTATTATTTGAGATGGACTCAACTTTTGTTCGATCTGGTTTTGATCAAAGCCTAATATATTCTCTTTTATTAATTTTTATTTGTAATTACCAACCCTTTTTGATCGGATTTTTAACTGTTTTGCCAGTTATTTGAATAAATAATCAAGCTACTGTGTGGCGCGATACTGCGCTCCGCAACGCTCCGCGAACGCACCACACCCCCATCTATTCTCAATAATAGTGGGATTTTAGTTGAACTATTCTTCAGCTTATTTAATAAGTCCACCTCTATATATAGCTTTCAGCTACCTTGTCACCCCGTGAGCTACTGACTACTGACTACTACCACAACAAAAAGACTTTGGAGAGCAAACCCTAATTATTATGCTGACGAAATGCTGTTTTCGAGGCTAACTATTTATTTAAGTGCTTCTGTTGTTTCCTTTCTTTTTTGACTTTTTCTTTTGACTTTTTGCCCGCTGCTCAACTACTTCCGGTGGCGGACCATAATCTCCATCACTGAAGTATACTCGCTTCAGTATATGTTGTGGTTCTACTTCTATCCACAGCCGTGCTCCTCCTGCTTGACTTTTATTGGGTTGATGAGGTTGATAAACGATTTGGCAAGGTCCGTTAATTTTCAGAGCGTGGCAATAATCTTTTTTATCTCCTACTTTCACGGCAACTGCTGGATGAGAAGTTCCATTGTCTCGGTTATAGTCAATGGTCTTTCGCAGAACATGAATAAAGGTATTGCCTGTGCGTTTATTTTTGTTCCAAGTACCTTCAGGACCACGGCGACCTGGTGTAATCTCTGGCATTCCCCGTTTGTTTAATGGAATCTGCCAAAGTCTTTTGACTTTACAAGCGTCTCGAACACGACCTTGATTCAGTAGTGTTCGTAATCTACCTGTGGAAATATTTAATAAAAAAGCTGCTTCTGTTGTACTTGCATACTGTACACTCATAACTATAACGTCTTAGTTTTAATTTTCTCAAAATTATATTGATTGTCTGAATAAAATTCAAATTAACTTAAATTTAGCAAATCAGTCAATAAGCAAAAATAACTAAGCAGTTATCTCTAATGTAATGGCCAATTTATCAAAAAGGCGATCGCTGATATAGCAATTCCCAAAAAGCATGAGGTAAAAAATTCTAGGTTTTTGGGAAGAAAAAGACAACTCTACAGGGGCGTGCCGGATAAACGCTATATGTGACTTTGGTCATAAAAAAATATTCCTCCTTTGAATTTTTCTGTTAATTTTAAAGATTCGCTAAAGTTATACATCTCATATCATAAATAGTTGGCATTTAAGAAATTTTGATGGTAATTATAGGCTGTTTTATCAAGATGATGTTAAAGCGCAAATAGAATTAATTGCCAGAGTTATGGATCTATAGCTCTAGGCAAAAATAATAAGGTAGTAAATGTAATAATAAGGTGCGTTTAATGTCTCACAGCAAAAACGCACTTACTTTCTACTTTCCCGCACCCCCACCACCAGGAGTTTCAATCACAAATACATCACCCACATTCATCTCCACAGTAGCAATACTTCCTAACTCCTCAACTTTCCCATCATTCCGTTCCACATAATTTTTTCCTACTAAACCATGACCCCCACCATTCAAACCAGGGGGAGAAACGACGCGACGACCCGATAATATTCCGGCACTCATCTCTTCCAAAAAACGCATTCGCCGAATTACTCCATCACCACCTTTATATAAACCTTCCCCTCGACTCCCAGAACGTATAGCAAAACTTTCCAGCAATATTGGAAAGCGCCATTCTAAAACTTCGGGGTCGGTTAACAGGGAGTTGGTCATGTGAGTATGTACTGCGTCGGTGCCATGAAAGTTAATACCTGCACCGGAACCTCCACAAATAGTTTCATAATATTGATATTTACTATTACCAAAAGTAAAATTATTCATAGTTCCTTGAGATGATGCCATTATTCCTAAAGCATTGTATAAAGTATCAGCAATTGTTTGAGAAGTTTCTACATTTCCTGCTACTACTGCTGCTGGATATTTTGGCTCTAACATACTACCTCGAGGAATAATTATTTCTAATGGTTTGAGACAACCTGCATTGAGAGGTATATCATCATCAACTAGGGTACGAAAGACATATAATACTGCTGCTTTACAAACTGCGGTTGGTGCGTTGAAATTGTTGGAAAGTTGGGGAGATGTACCTGTGAAGTCTATTTTTGCATTGAGATTTTTTTTGTCGATACTGACAGAAATTGATATTTTATTACCGTCATCTAGGATAGAGGTGGCAGTTTTATTGGTGAGTGATGAAGATAATTTTTTGATGGCTTGCCGTACTGAGTTTTCGGCGTTATCTTGAACAAATTTCATGTAAGCTTGTACGATTTCTAAGCCATAATTTTCTGTCATTTTTTGCAGTTCTTGTACACCTTTTTCATTTGCAGCTACTTGTGCTTGTAAGTCGGCGATATTTTGGTTGGTGTTTCTGGCAGGATATTTGCCGGATGTGAGGATTTCTAATAGTTCTGTTTCTTGGAATTTTCCGTTTTTGACGAGTTGAAAATTATCGATTAATATTCCTTCTTCTTGGACTGTTTTACTGTGGGGAGGCATGGAACCTGGAGTAATTCCGCCAATATCTGCATGATGTCCGCGGGAGGCAACATAAAATATGGGAGTTTCTATTTTTTCTTTGTTTTGAGGGGAAGTTGGGGGAATATTTGTCTGATTCTGTGAAATCGAATTTTCATTACTAGGAAGGTTTGCCGACTTCCACTTTTGAGTAATAAATTTATCGTCTAAACCAATATTTGTATCTGAGAAAATTTCATCAGTGGAATTATTTTCAGGAAAAATATTTGTCTGATTCTGGGAAATCG
>NZ_JAAHGT010001090.1 GCF_010672385.1 Okeania sp. SIO2F4 | reverse complement strand
ATTCAACGAAAAATATCTAGACAAGCTGATAGAGGCATCATTCGCTAATGGAAATGGAAACAAGACAAATGTTTGACTTACCAGGTTGGGATGTCCAACTGGGTTGTGGTGTTATTCGACTTTGTTCACCTGATAGTTCAGAAGCTGCATTTTTAGCAAAAGGAGCAAAAGCCAAGCTTCATAAAATTTCTGAACGAATGGGAACATTGATTGAAATATTGACACCGGAAGGTAGAATTTTGGCAAGTTTTGGTCAACCTTCTAAACCAAAAGCACCAGAGCCACAACCACAAATATCTAGCTATGCTGCGTCCAGGATTGACCCTACTGCTGACTCTGAAGCTGTACTTGATTTTGTCAAAGGTAAGAAAGCAGAAGGACTGATAGTAACTGTTACAGGGATGCACTCAGATAAATGTCTTTTGGTCAACGATTTACAAGCACTAGATAGAGGAGGTGGCTGGACTGCACAAGATTGGATAGGAATAGACTTCAAGAAATTGTGGCATGATAGTTTCCTTGTGGGAAAAACCAACTATTATGGCCAATTGGTAGAAGCTGTGGAACGCGATCGCTACTTGCCAAACTTCTTTGATCATATCCGTCGGCCTTCAGGTGCATTGGCTGAATATAGTAGCAGTTATCATTATGTTGATAATTTTCTAGGTGCGCCTGTACGAATTGCTGTATCAACTCCTGGAGACTGGAGAATAATTGAGTCTGCTCCTGATAAGTCTGAGTAAATAATTAGTGAGCGATCGCTTAGATTATTTTTATCCCAAAGTAAGCGATCGCTCCAGCTTTAAGATTAAGTCCGACATTTTCCGATAGCAAATGCTATCGGAAAAACACAGTAACAAATAAAGATGTGACCAATGGCCTTAACAATTCCTGATACAATTCCTTCTAGCCAGCAGAGGCGAAAAGCGCCTATTCAAGATACTTAGAGATGAACTGCCAGATGATTTTTTCATCTACTATGAGCCAAATATCAAAGGCTCTTACTCCGACTTTATTATTCTTAGTCCCGAACTTGGACTACTAATCTTGGAGGTGAAAGGTTGGAGTGCCAACCAAATTCTCAAAGCCAACTATTAAATATTTGAAATACTTACTGACGGGAAAGTTTGTAATTGCGATCGCTTCAATTTAAAATATTCTCTGATGGAAGAATTGTCACTACATATAGTGTATTTGCCTAAGTCCTGATATTATGAATATATATTACAGATGGATACAAAACGAACTGCATACTCTATCAAACTAGATTTTATTTTAGAAACTATCAACCGCAAGTTACTAGAAACCAAAAATCCTCCTTTAAATACTGCAGAAATTATGCTGCTCCGAGGTATTTGGGATAATAAGACCTATAATATTGTGGCTGAAGAGGCAGGTTACAGCTCAGGTTATCTAAGTAGTGTCGTTGCTCCTGAGTTATTTAGACGAATTTCTAATATTATTGGTCAAAGGGTAACAAAGAAAAACTGTCGGATGCAACTGCAAATATGTCTCATCCCACAAGCTACCTCAAAAAAAAATGCCCGACCTCAACAACCTGAAAAACTTTCTACCAGTATAACACAACTAATGTCACCAAATTTTCCGAGTGGATGTATTTCTCTAAATTCGCCATTTTACATACAACGGTCTGATATTGAGAAGCAAGTGTATGCAGAAATTGAGAAACCAGGAGCATTGGTAAGAATAAAAGCACCGCAGGAGATGGGCAAAACTTCCCTTCTGTTGAGGGTTATCAAGTATGCAGAAAGTTTGGACTATTGCACCGTTAATTTAGACTTACAACGGGTAGACCAAAACATTTTGAGTGATGATATCAACAAATTTTTACGTTGGTTTTGTGCTAATATTGCTGATCAACTAAACCTAGAGCCTAACTTAGATGACTATTGGGATGAAGATATTGGTAGCAAAGTTAGCTGTACTCTATACTTCCGCAACTATTTATTACAGTCAATTAATTCTCCCCTAATTCTAGCTTTAGATGAAGTCAACCAGATTTTTGAGTATCCAGAAATAGCAAAGGACTTTTTTCCTCTATTGCGATCGTGGTATGAGGAAGCAAAAAGACAACCTGTGTGGCAAAAACTGCGTTTAGTGGTAGTTCACTCCACTGAAATTTATGTACCTCTACAACTTAAACAGTCACCTTTTAATGTCGGGTTACCAATTCAGTTAGGTAGTTTGAGCTTAGAAGCAGTTTTGGAATTAGCAAAATCTTACGGACTCAACTGGAGTGATGGAGAAGAAGCACATCTTTTGATAGCAACCACCGGAGGACATCCAGCACTGGTGCATCTGGCTATTTATCATCTGAGTCGAGAAGATGTAACAATGAGACAATTATTAGAAACTGCTGCCACATCTACCGGAATTTATGCCAATCATTTGCGACGTCATCAAGTGAAGTTGGAAGAGGAGCCAGAATTAGCGATCGCTCTACAAAATCTTGTCAATACTAATGAACCTATGTTATTAAAACCTATTATTGCTTATAAGTTAAGTAGTATGGGGTTAATTAAGTTAGATGGAAATAAGGCCACATTAACTTGTGATTTGTATAGACAGTATTTTAAAGGTAGGGAGTAGGGAGAAGGGAGTAGGGAGTAGTTAAGAGCTAAGAAGAATGGCAGTTATAGAGGAGGTAGAAGTAAGAATTGTTTCTTAATTTTTCTGTCAAGTGTTACCCTTTTCTGCTAATATGCATTAGACTTTTTGACCTAAAAGCTGGTACTTTTTCCCTGTTTTCATATTTATTCAGCCAACCCTAATTATCCATTATCCATTATCCATTAATAAATTCTGTTTTTCTTGAGTTGTGTATCATGTCGTTTTGCTTAATTCTTTCCTTTAGAAAAGATGTCTCTATAATGGAAATTCCAGGAGGAAATATTGTTCTTCAAGCAGTAGGTATTGGCA
>NZ_JAAHGT010000109.1 GCF_010672385.1 Okeania sp. SIO2F4 | reverse complement strand
ATCCAATATTGCCCAACAAGTTACTGTGAGAATTTTTACAGATAATAGTGCAGGTTCTGGAGTAATTATCAAACGGGAAGGTAATACCTACACTATTGTAACTAATCATCATGTAATTGAGAATAACTCTAATAAACTTTACCCAGTTATGAGTGGAGATGGGATAACTCATCAAGCTACCCTAGTTTCCACCCCTCAAATAGGTAATTTGGATGTAGCATTATTGAAATTTACTAGCGATCGCCCCTATAAAGTTGTAGAAACAGTAAAAACTAATCACCTCTTAGTAGGAGAAACTGTTTTTGCTGCAGGTTTTCCCAATTGGTATCAATCAGACTCTTCACAAATGAGTAGTACCCGTGCTTGGGGTAGTCGAGCTTTTCAGTTAACTGTAGGGTCTGTAGAAATGTTAACCAGTCGCACCCTCAGCCAAGGATATCAATTAGGTTATACCAATGATATTAAGAGTGGCATGAGTGGTGGACCGATTCTGAATAGCAAAGGTCAGTTAATTGGTATTAACGGACGGTCAAAATATCCCATTGCTGGAATTGGAGCATTTAGTTTTGCAGATGGATCTCGACCATCTATAGAGCAATTCAAAAAAATGGAACCTTTAAGTTGGGGAATTCCAGCTTCTAAAATCAGGAATTAACTCATATTAAGACTAGCTAAAAGTCCGTCGAAAAAGAATCCCACTTTTCCTCAAACCATACTTTCTCTCTTTTCCATCTAGGATCTCTATTTTTCTGCATTTGTAGGTTAATATTGTTTGTCACCTCATCCAGTTCACCTTGAGACAACCCACGTCTACCTCTAGTTGTAGACTCTTGAGTTAAGTTAACAGTTTTACCACTTGACAAACTATTAGCATTGGTGCTCAATAATTGTTCTGAGGAACCAAGATTATTAGTTGCTGGTTTTTCTTGAGCTTTTGCAGGATTAGCGGTTAAGCTAACAGTGAAAAACATTGCGATTGTTGCAGTAAATAAAGTTGGAGTAGTTCTAACTTTCATGGCTTTCCTCTTGACAATTAATTGAAATACTTTAACAAACAAATTAACGCTTTAGCGTTATTTTATTATACCGTCAATTAACTATATTTTTGCAGTTTGCCTTGGGTTGAAAAATAATTTTGATAGTAGTTAGTTGAGATAATTTAATTTGCCTATAAATTTATTTATGAAGTGGTTAAAACAGACACAAACTTAGAAAAAACCAAGCTATGAGTGTCTGATAAAATCACCTGTATATCATCTACAGATTTTGATTTATTCTTACCCGGATAAATGAATTTTAGGACATAATTTTACTTTAAATTAGTGATGGTGTATAGCACTGCCATGCTAACACTCAATAGGATCAAATCTAATTTTACTTAAGTTATAAATCCTCAAGAAAAAGAAGTGAAGAGGGAAAGTTTATTTCTTTAGTTATTCCCTCAACATTTCTGCTAAAATCACTTATTCGTAGATGGGTTCGTCACTAGCAGTACCTTGCCCGAAATCTTTAAATTGAGTGATAATTTCTTCTGATTTATCACGATTTCCTGGCTTTAATGTGAAGACCACATTATCAAAATTAGGCTTTTCTTCTGGAGAAACATAAACCACTTGCTCATGGTTTACAACACCAATTTGACTGATATCTGCGAAAGTTTCCATCCCTAGGGTGTAAGCAAGGTTAGTTAGACGAGTGCTAACTGCTTGACAACGACGGTCAGGAGTATAAGCACCTTTGGGATGATCGGAAGAAAGAGTTGCAGTCCATACAATCATTGGTTTAGAGGAAACTTGAATAACTTCTCGTTTCACTAGGGGATATCCGCCTAAAAGTCCAGGTTCACTTGTATCCCGTGTTTCACGAACTATTTGAGGAACAGTTGCATATTGATTTTCTGCTGCATTAACTGAAACACAGGTGAAAACTACTTTGTCAGTAGTTTCAAATTGTCCTGCTTTAGCTTCTGATTGAGGTAGAAAACCCCAGAGACCAACGGTTGCTAAAACACCTGCTAAGGAAATTTTTAATTGGTTATTCACAATCTTGACCTCTGACTTAATATCTGCTTCGGGAGAGAAGTTATTTGTTTCTTCTCTATACTTTTACGGTAGAGGAATTACTTAGGATTGTCAGTAAGAATAAAGTAATATTTCAAAACAAGACTTTCAGACAATAGGTTATCTGAAAGTAATAAAAAAGTAATATATATTAGCTATTTGTCTACTGGTTTACTGTTTTTATGTGTCGTTTTTGCTTGAGATAATTTAGATGTTTCTGAATACTATGTTAACTCAATTTTCGGTTTTTGCAACCTTTAATATCTAAGTTTCTAGATTAATTTAATCTACATAAAGGTTGTGGCTGAAAAATTATATAAATTAAATGTACTTTAATCAGTTATAGCAATTCCCATATTCGTGAGGTAAAAAATTCTTTGGTTTTAGGGAACAGGGAACACCAGATCTGGGAATAGGGAGTAGGGAGCAGTAATTCTCGTTCCGCAGGAATAGATAAAGAAGAAAAACAACTGTACCTCACAAAGGCTGAGAAACGCTATACAGCGCTACGCGCAAGTTCAAAGTCAAAAGTCAAAAGTATTCTCTGACTGAGTTTGAGCATTTATAAATGTCCGCGCCCTATTTGCACAGTGCTATATCATATTAAATCTGGTAGTATCGGTATAAATAAAGTATAGAAACTGGGTTGGTATTAAATGTCCTACTATACTGAGATCTGTCTTCCACAAACCCGGTTTCTTATGACACTTCGATTGCCAAGGGGATTTGATATCAGTTATCAAAAAACCTAACCCCCTAACCCCCTTCCCTTCAAGGGAAGGGGGAGGAAAACTCCGTCCCGTGCTTGTATACTAGTCACCGTTACTTTTAGGACATTCTCAAACTATTTAATTGGTAGTCCTGCATAGTAATGTTAGATAGGGACAAGCAACGCTTTGTGTGGGCAATTCTGCCTGGGAGTATGGGAGCAAGATGCTCCCACTGCCATGCCTCGTAACAAAAATAATTACAATAAACGACTATTACAATGCACCACTACCCTTTAATTTAGTCCGTGCTGCGAATTTAACTTCTAAATTCTAAATTCTAAATTCTAATCACTATTAATAAACTCCAAGTAAGAATTACTCAGTTCCTTGACTGCTAACTCATAAAACTGCTTACCATGCTCGGGTGTAGCTAATGCAGGGTTAGAACCCATACGACCATCGGGATATCGGCGACGAAAATCAGCAGCACTATATATTGAATATCCAGTAGCTACATCTTCTGAAAGTGGAGCCTGTTTAATTGCTTCTGGGTAAACATACTGAGTTAAAGCTACTTCACTAGGTGTAGCATGAGAACCTTCGCGATCGCTATACAACTCTTTGGCTAATTTGTAAACTGAGCTACACATAAACCAATTTCCGACTTTGCACTTAATCTGGTCTGCATTGGCAATGTTTAAATCAGCTAAGTGAGCATAGGTTTCTGAGAAGGCAGCTTTCAGAGTAGCGATATTACCTCCGTGACCATTAATAAAGAAAAATTTGGTAAATCCTGCTTTAGTTAAACAAACTATATAGTCACGAATCATCTGAATCATTGTACTAGGCCGCAGACTGATTGTACCTGGGAAACCTGTATGATGTAAAGCCATTCCTACATTAATTGTCGGTCCTACTAATGCTTGTACTGTTTCTCCTACTCCCTTTGAGATGGCTTCTGCACAAATAGCATCTGTACCAATCAATCCTGTAGGTCCATGCTGTTCAGTAGAACCAATTGGCAAAATAATACCTTGAGATTGATTTAGATAAGCTTCGACTTCAGACCAAGTACTTAAATGTAGTAACATATCTAGATTTTGATTGATTGATTTATACTTTTAATTTTTATTGTTAGTATAAAATTTAATATGATATTAAATTAGGATTAAACTATTTAATATACTCTAAATTCCTCAATGTTGAGACAAAAATTAAAATTCATAGATTAATCTATTAAGTTTCTGGCAGATAGCGTTTCCCAAGCTAATGAGGTACAGTTGTTTTTCTTCTTTATTTATTCCTACGGAACCAGAATTACTACTCCCTACTTCCTATTCCCATTCCCAGTTAAGTGTTCCCTAAAACCAGAGAATTTTGTATCTCACGCTTTTTGGGAATTGCTATAACAGTTTCTAGTAATGCTTTATTGAATTTGTATGACATTTTCAAATTTAACCTTTTGATAACCTAAAGTTAACAAAGCGTTAACCTATTAGCTCTACTATAAGGGCATCCAAGTTTTGTATTCAGCACAACAATGCAAAATAAAAATGGGAAATGCTGACTAAACTAACACCTATCCCTAAAAACGACAAAAAACCGGACCACAGCACAGATACCGCTGGTGCTATGGTTGCTCTAGTAATGTATCATAGTCAAAATGCGTTGTACAAATGGGAGAAAGACCCTGTGCTTTTGGCAGTTGGATGGTTGGAAATTAATTCAGTTAATTAGCTACAAAATTAGCAATTGCCTAATTTCTCAGCAAGGCAATATTAATTAATAATTCACCATTAAACCTACCAGAAGCGATATTTATGTTTTCCCCAGATCTAAGCGAAAGTCTTTCCAGGTCTGTCGTCAGAACAAATAGTAAGATTTTATTATTAGAGACAGAAGAGCTGTTTCGGGATATGTTAGCCCTAGCTCTAGAAGAACAAGGTTGTGAAGTAGTTATTGCTCCAGACGGACGTAGTGTTATTCCCACTCTTGAGAATTCTTTATCAGTTAAAAGTGAAAAATCCTTCAATCTGTTAATTCTTGACTCTGTTAATGGTTTAGATTTATGCCGGATGTTAAGACATCAAGGTAATTTAATACCAATAATGATTTTAGGAGCAAGAGGTAGTGCTAATAATTGTGCTTTTTATTTAGAAGCTGGAGCTGATGATTATGTAACTAAACCTTTCGGGATGCGGGAGTTTATGGCTCGTTGCCAAGCTATGATGCGTCGCCAAGGTAATGGTCAACTATCTCAAGCACTTATGCTTCAATATAAAGATATAATCGTTTATCCCGAGGAATGCCGAGTCACGGTCAGAGGTCAAGAAGTGAAACTTTCCCCCAAGCAATTTCGCTTACTTGAACTATTTATGAGTTATCCACGTAGAGTTTGGTCTCGCGAACAATTGTTAGAACAAGTTTGGGGACCAGATTTTATTGGGGATAGTAAAACTGTTGATGTTCATATTCGTTGGTTACGGGAGAAATTAGAGTTAAATCCTAGTAAGCCAGAGTATGTGATTACTGTTAGAGGTTTTGGATATAGATTTGGTTAGTCAGTAGTCAGTAGTCAGTCGTCAGTCGTCAGTCGTCAGTCGTCAGTCGTCAGTCGTCAGTCGTCAGTAGTCAGTAGTCAGTAGTCAGTCGTCAGTAGTCAGTAGTCAGTCGTCAGTCGTCAGTCGTCAGTAGTTAAAAGAGCTTTTTCACTTACTATTAATACTTACTCACTCACTCACTCACTGGGTTTCAGAGCTTATTTCAGCAGTTAGTTGTTGAATGACTGAAAATTTTGTAGTTAGAAGATGATTTAATGATTTTTTCTAACTACTACACTTGAATTTTTGACTTTTAATATCAAATCCGGTTAAACAGTTATAGATTGCTTAAGTCTTTAGGATTCAGAAGAAGATTGAATTACAAAGATGAGCGTAGTTATGAAGATTGGAGATTTTTTTTATGTCTAATCTAAACGGAAGGGAACAGGGAACAGTTGATTAATGGATAATAATAATTACCTCAAGGAAAACCGTGAGGGAATTGAATATAAGGAAATTCAAGAACACTTTTTTTCTCTTGAAATAGAAGGCTTTATATCTGGATTTTTCCGTAAGAGAAAGTCACTTAAATTCTGAGTTTCCAAGAAATAACATTCTCTTGACTACTTGACTTTTTTTAGGATATTACTACTTGTTCCACTACCAGTTATTGAATTACTGAAAATTTTGTGGCTAGAAGATGATTTGATGATTTTTTCTAACTACTACACTTTAACTTTTGACTTTTAATATCAAATCCGGTTAAACAGTTATAGATTGCTTAAGTCTTTAGGAGTGAAGATTGGAGAATTTTTTTATGTCTAATCAAACGGATTTGATATAACTTCTGTAAAGCGGTTGACTACTTAGTGACATACTCCCACACTAACCTGACGGTATAGTGTGGGCTTCTCGTTTCACAGTCCCGGTATTCCGTCGGACTCAACGAGCTTTAAGGACGGGATGCCCCGCCGCCCTTTTGGCCAATCAAAAAGCTGCTCACCTAGGGCCACCATCTGATTTGACATTCTCAACGGGTTACTAGGATTTCTGGGATCTCACCCCATATCTGATTTGATTTTCATGGTTGATCACTGGCGGTTGTTAACTCAAACCAGCTTAAATCTATCATAACATAAAATTTGTAAATTAATGGGACATCGAGTCCCATTAATTTACCGTCGATTCATCTCACACCATAATTGAAAATTTGGTGTGAGATGAATCGACGCTCTAGCTAAATAAACTTAACTGACCATCAAAATTTTCTTCTGATAAATCTGCTTTACCTGCTAGTAATTTAGCAGCAGCTTCTAACATTTCCTCCTGAATATCTTGAATATCTTCCCGATTTTCTAAATAAGTTTTTAAAGCTTCTAAAGGGTCAATACTATTACCTGTTGATAATTCTGGTAAACGGGGCCTTGCTAACTGACTGACTAATTCTGGTTGAATAGTGTAGGTATGTGCTTCACTCAAAGCTTGATGTAAAACTCGATTATCAATCAAATCTAACTGTTCGGAACGTAACTGATAAATTAACCTCACTACTGCATTTTCTATCTGATATTTACTAATGGCTTTTAATAATTCAGTTTGTGGATTTTCAAATTCTGAAACATTAACTTTAATAGTCTGAAAAGTTCGGACTGGTAGAGAACAAAATTTCCATTTTGCTACACCTTTTTCCAGTTCAATCAAAACAAAACCCTTCTCTTCTTTCTCCTCGCTGAAGTCAACTCTTTCAATACTTCCTGGATAAATAATTGGTGGGTTATTAGACTTATTCAAATTTTGATGTTTGTGAACGTGACCTAAAGCAACATAATCAAAACAAGGGCGGTTTAATAGAGAAACAGGAATATTAAAACCTTTGCCAACTGCTAAAAAACGTTCTGCTCCTAAACTTGCCCTATCTGCCATTAAATGACCTAAAAGTACAGTGGGAATTTCTGGGTTTAATTTCCTAATTTCTGCTTCTAATATCACCCGCAGTTTTTCAATTAATGACTCATTGACTTCCTTCATAGATTTACCTTCTGTCTCAGATTTTGTCATTAAATTAGAAGCAGTTAACCAAGGCAATGTAATAATTTGAATATCACCATTTTGAGTTTTAATTTTATGAGTTTCTAAGCGATCGCCTACCACAACTCCCGGTACAGCTAAAGTACGATAAATACCTAAACTTGCACCCCCTTGACCTTGGGAATGTTGGTCGTGATTTCCTACTAATAATACTGTGGGAATTTGACCATCTACTAAACGGCGTAATTGAGCAGCAAAGGCTTGTTTTATGTATGGTGCTGGAGTAGCATCTGGGAAAGCATCTCCACCGAACAAAACTAGATCGACTGGTTCGGAAATTGCTCTATCTATACAAAGTTTTAGACTAGAAATAAAGTCTTCGAGGCGAGTGTTTATACCTGTTTCTGGATTGATGCGACCATGAGAGAAATCACTGCCAATATGAATGTCGGAAAGATGAAGAATTTTAATCATTTTTTAGTTGAATAAAAAATCATGTGTATAGGCGAATAACCCCCATTAACATTTATGATATCACAAAAATTGTGAGGATGCTACCAAAAATCCTTTGACGCGCCGATTTTTTTTAGGAGCTTCAGAGAATGAAAGTGTTGGTGGTTTTCCACTAAGTAGGATGGAGGGAAAGATTTGATTGGGGAAAACTCTATATTTCTGGTATTGCCTCTCAATCGGTAAAGTTAGTTGAATAAAAAATCATGTGTATAGGCGAGTAACCCCACTTAACATTTATGATATCACAAAAATTGTCAGGATGCTACCAAAAATCCTTTGAAGCGCCGATTTTTTTTAGGAGCTTCAGAGAATGAAAATGTTTGCTGTATCGCCTAAGTTTTTAGAGATACCTTCAGGGGTTTTATACAACAATCCCAAATATATTTTAGTATTTTGTCTTAAGGGTTTGGTCTCCAAAACTAAGAGAAAATGGGATTTGAAAACCAAACCCCTACACTCTTTTTTTCACGAATTATTTCATATTACTATATAGAATTTTTCACGACTAATTGAAATACAAAGTTCTAAATTTTGGGCAATACAGATTTACGCCAATTTATGGCATCTTGTATTAATCTTGGCTGTATTGTTATGAAACTAATATCAGTTGCCATTCCTTCTTCTATCTGCTTTACTTTTTTAGCTGCAAAAGGTGAAATATTGTTAATTTATAATAGTCCCTTTAAAGTACACTCTAGTTGTTTTTGTAAGTCTAGATTACTATCGTTACAATCAAATAAATAAATAATCAACAACAACATGAATAGTTAATCCAGGGATTAATTTTTGTTTTGCTTCAGAATTTGGTAGTGATAAAATTAATTTTTTAGCCTTGTTCAATTATTTTTAATATTCACGATTGGTATTGAAGGCCGAAGCATTTTCTGGGTAATATAATGCTTTAGCAGTTAGATTTTATGGTGTCTCTTTTTGAACCAGCATATCAGGTATTATAGATGTAGTAAAAGCACTGGCAATCATTGAATTATTTAGTATAAGAATGGGTAGCGTTGCTTTAAAAAAATTTCTGGTCAACTTAAATTCAAGAAAAAAGGTAGAGATGATAGCTTTACTTTAGATGGCTCAATATCGGTAGGCTTTAATCTGATTAAATTGCCAAGAATTGGATGGGTGAAAACCTGCGAAATTTTGCCAGATAACATTACCCTCGTTACCAATGCGTGAAGATAACTACCGTATTATATCGCTACTTTTCGCAAATTGTTAACTAAGTTGAAACTCCCTGAGCACCAAAAGAGCGATCGCCCACCGCAGTATCTAGATAACGCTGAATATTTCGTTCAGAAATTTTCAACAGTCGTCTCACATCAGTAGGTTGAGAAAAAAACTGTTCCGGTTTAGATAAAATAGTCAATGCTGCTAAACCCCCAGCCCCTCGCGCTCTACCATTCCAATTACTCCAAGCAGTCGGGTTCCAACCTTTGCCACGAGTACCTGCAATTAATATTTTTGTCTGTTGCGCTAACCAGTCTGTAATTTTTTGTACCCGTTGCTCATCCCAAGCCTTATAACAGAGGTCGTAAGCTAGGGCGACACCTGCCACAATAGGAGCGTGTTCTAATAATCGCGGGCCAGGGTTATTCAGGGATTTTTCTACTATTTGCCATCCTGTCTCTGCCGCTTGGGGGTCATCATTTAATAGGGAGAGGAAACAATGACCTGCTGCATGATATCCACCCTTGGGAACGAATGCTTCGTAATAGATTTTTTGCTGGAGAGAGTTTTCAAGTTGAGCGAGAATAGCTTTACCTGTGGGGGTTTTTGCTTTTTCTCGTAATTCTGGCAATTGATTTTGACGGAAAATTAGCCGTGGATGTTCTCTGGGAGATATAGGTGTATAGTTTGATATTTTTCTGGGCAAGTAAGGCGCAATATTTCCTGTAACTTTTCCACTGACAAGTTGTTTGTTAAAAGTTCCTGAATAACTACCAACTATCTGCTTTTTATCTTTTTTATCAGTTTGCAATTCGATTAAATATTTAGCTATTTCACTGCCTATCCAAGAGTCAGGATTAATATTTATTTTTACTTCCAACTGCCAGGAATTATCTTTTTTTATAATGTCAACAATACCGTCATGGTCTGCTTGATTAAATGTTGGGGAAAAACCCCATATTTCTGTTTCGCATTGGGAATTTTGACAAACTAAATCTAAGGTAATGTCTTGATAGGTAATATTTTTTTCTCCTTGTTTCCATAGTGCATTGTCTAGGGTGATACTAATATCTCCTGATAAATCTGCTGCGATTAATTTTTGTCTCGAAAATTATGCAATTCCTACAGTTAGTAAACATATAGTTGATAGAGTAATAATTTTGTTTCGTCTCATTGTTAATTATTGGCAAGATTTGAGTAAATTTATAGCCAGTTTAAATCATTTGTAAAAGAACTTTCCTTGCACCAAAAGGATTGCAGTTCTATTGATTTTGAAGAAGCTATATTATCTTAGTTTAGCAATCTTGCTGTTGTAATAACTGATTAAAAATAAAGATTTTTACAGTCTATTGTTGTTATGGGGATTCGGCTCATACAGCTATAGCTTGGTTCAACAATTAATAATTAATAATTACCTCTTCTTATAGCATTGAGGATTGGTGCTCAAGGAATTTTTTTCTTCTCAAGGGGAGATTGGATATGGCGTTTCGCTGCGCGACATGAAAAGCGCAGCTCCTCTGCAAGAGGCAGCTCCTCTACACTCTTCAGGAGACCTCGCCATCCCATCCTAAGGTCATGCTCCGCTTTCCGACCGCTCTGTTGGTCGATTGGATATGGCGTTTCGGCGCTTGAGCCGACATGAAAAGCGTTTCGCTTTCCTACGGAATAATTGCGCAAACGCGACATGAAAAGCGCAGCTCCTCTGCAAGAGGCAGCTCCTCTACACTCTTCAGGAGACCTCGCCATCCCATCCTAAGGTCATGCTCCGCTTTCCGACCGCTCTGTTGGTCGATTGGAGGCAAGCCAGGAGACCTCGCCATCCCATCCTGACGGACTGCTCCGCTTTCCGACCGCTTTTTCTCCATGAATGGAGAGGCTTTATACCTTAAGAGTTCGGTAAGTCGGTAAGATCGTATAATTATAATTTTTTGAAATTGCCCCAGACTTAACACCTGAGTGCTTCAGAAAATGAAATGACTATTGCGACATTCGCAACACAGAGGAGAAATTAGCTTTGCCTCAGACTTAACACCGGAGTGCTTCAGAAAATGAAATGACTATTGCGACATTCGCAACACAGAGGAGAAATTAGCTTTGCCTCAGACTTAACACCGGAGTGCTTCAGAAAATGAAATGACTATTGCGCTATTCGCAACACAGAGGAGAAATTAGCTTTGCCTCAGACTTAACACCGGAGTGCTTCAGAAAATGAAATGACTATTGCGCTATTCGCAACACAGAGGAGAAATTAGCTTTGCCTCAGACTTAACACCGGAGTGCTTCAGAAAATGAAATGACTATTGCGCTATTCGCAACACAGAGGAGAAATTAGTTTTTCCTCAGACTTAACACCGGAGTGCTTCAGAAAATGAAATGACTATTGCGACATTCGCAACACAGAGGAGAAATTAGTTTTTCCCCAGACTTAACACCGGAGTGCTTCAGAAAATGAAATGACTATTGCGCTATTCGCAACACAGAGGAGAAATTAGCTTTGCCTCAGACTTAACACCGGAGTGCTTCAGAAAATGAAATAACTATTGCGCTATTGGCAACACAGAGGAGAAATTAGTTTTTCCCCAGACTTAACACCGGAGTGCTTCAGAAAATGGGGATAGCATTAATATTACTCCCGATAATTCTGTGGTTAAAATAACATAGACATTTTTGAACAATTAATAATTAATAATTAGCTTTCCTGAAAACAAAGAGGATTAGCAAATAGGATAGTTTGCCTTGATTTATTCAAAACAGAAGAAGCCTTAAACCTTAATTATTCAGTAAAAAATATATCTATATATTGTGTAGCACTATAGTTTTAATATTTATAGCAATCCTCCGCATATTCGTGTCAAAAATCTTACTGCTTTTTAGGGAACACTTAACTGGGAACAGGCAACAGGCAACAGGTGTGAGTTTCAGTTTTTTTATTTACTTTTTGATTACCTGCGACCTATGCGCGGATTGCTATATATAGTGTTTTAACCTAACTTATGATTACAATCAGGAAGAAGAATAAAAGTAAAGTACTAGGTACTAAATTGAACCTTTTCTTCTAACTTCTTCCTTCTTCCTGACTTTAATTATTTCAACAAATTGGAAAAATGGTAGCTCTCTATCAAAAAGATAGTTAAAAATTTCCTGATAAATTGAACCTTTTCTTCTAACTTCTTCCTTCCTTGAATTATTTCAACAAAATTGAAAATTAGTAGCTCTCCATCAAAAATAGAGTGGAAAATTATCTTTTAAATTGAAGATATTCCTCCTTCCTCCTTCCTCCTTCCTCCTTCCTCCTTCTTCCTTCTTCATTCTACTCACAAAGACTCCGGTTCTTGACCAGAAACAACAGGTGCAGTAGTATTCAAATTTAACTCTGGATGCTCAGATTCTACCTGTTGACAATTCCACTCATTTTTAAACAACAAAACAGGTCGCCCCCAACTATCTTTCACCGCCACAGTATTAAATAACCTACCCACTTTTTCCAGTATTTCCCAACCACCATCTACCCAACGCGCCACAGTAAAAGGCAACATTTCCACTCTAGTTTCCACTCCATATTCATTTTGCATTCTAAACTGAACAACCTCTAATTGCAGTTGCCCAACAGCAGCTAAAATAGGGTCTCTTTTTGCCTCATCTGCTGAGTACATAATTTGCACCGCACCTTCTTCTCTTAATTCATTAACTCCTTTACGAAATTGCTTAAATTTAGAAGGATTAGGATTCCTTAAATAAGCAAATATTTCTGGTGAGAAACAAGGGATACCTTCGTACTCTAATTTCTTGCCATTATAAATAGTATCTCCTATGGCAAATACTCCCGGATTATTTAAACCAATTACATCACCAGGATAAGCAATTTCAATTGATGCTCTATCTTGGGCAAATAACTTTTGCGGACGAGATAATCGCACTGTTTTGCCAGTTCTAGCATGACTAACTGTCATATCTTTTTCAAATTTTCCCGTGCAAACCCTAATAAATGCCACCCTATCTCTATGTTTTGGGTCCATATTAGCTTGCAATTTAAACACAAATCCAGTGAATTCTGGATGAGTAGGAGAAATTTCCCCAACTGTACTTTTATGAGTGCCTGGTTTTAGAGCATATTCTAAGAAAGCATCTAGGAATAATTGCACCCCAAAATTAGTCATAGCACTACCAAAAAATACAGGAGTCATTTCTCCTTTATGTATCTCTTCTAAATCTAAATCTGAACCTAATTCCTCTAGTAATTCTAAATCTTCTTTGAGTTGGTAATAAAGGTCTTGCTCCAAGAATTTTTCTATCTGAGGGTCACCTAAATTTATTACTGTATTTGTTGCTGCTTTCCTACCATGAATACTCCGCTCAAATAGGTGAATTTGTTGTTTCCTTCGATCGAATACTCCTTTAAAGCGATCGCCCATACCGATCGGCCAATTTACAGGATATGTTTTTAAGCCTAATTCTTGTTCTATTTCATCCAATAGTTCTAAAGGTTCTCTCCCCGGTCTATCCATTTTATTAATAAAGGTAAAAATGGGTAGTTTTCGCATCTTACAAACTTCAAATAATTTGCGAGTTTGAGGTTCTAAACCTTTAGCACCATCTTCTAACATTACGGCGTTATCTGCTGCTGCTAATGTTCTATATGTATCTTCGCTAAAATCTTGGTGACCGGGAGTATCTAGAAGATTTATTTGACAGTTTTGATACTCAAATTGTAGAACTGTGGAAGTAATAGAAATACCTCTTTGTTGTTCCATTGCCATCCAGTCTGAGGTGGCATGACGTTGTGCTCTTTTAGCTTTTACTGCACCAGCTTCTTGAATAGCACCTCCGTACAATAATAGTTTTTCTGTAAGGGTGGTTTTACCAGCATCAGGATGAGAAATAATTGCAAAGTTACGTCGTTTATCTACTGCTATTTGCAATTCAGTTTCAATTTCAATGGACATAAGTTAAGTTGACTTCTAGAATCCGTAACAATTAATCATATTATATATTTATCTAGGCTGAATTTAATATATTTCTCATTATGATATAATCTGTAGCAATATGATTTGACTTGTGAGATATTGGATACTTTTAGGGAATAGGGAATAGAGAATAGGGAACACAGAAGAAGAAAAAATGAATATATATGAATATGATAACTCCTATATTAGATATTAGACTTCTTGGAGAAGTAAAGGAATAGGGAATAGGGAGATTAAATTGTTAATTTTAGAACTTGAATTGATTTAATTAAAACTTTTACCAGAGGTTTATTCTCTACTTTTAAGGAATAGCTCAATTCTCACATCTGATTCCTGATTGCTATATATTAAAATTATCTATATTAAGAGACTGTTTGTAAAATAAGTATTAAGAGAGATGCGTAGTGACTAAAATCTAAAAGCGGTAGTACTTCAAGAGATTGAAATTTGGTAGATACCAGAGGTGGAAAGGTACATATATTCGTAGATTTTTAACTTACACAGGACTTACGCAAAGCTACTATATATAGAGTTCAAAAACTATAACGTTATAGTTTTTTACGCTATATCTGTGGTCTAGTGCGTAAGTCCTATTAAAAATAGTTGTCTTGATTTCTTCCTCCCTATTCCCAGTTAAGTGTTCCCAGTTAAGTGTTCCCTATCTCCTTTTTATATTTCCTGATACATTCAGTCTCTAATACATACCTGAAATTATAAATAGAATAAATACTTTTCCTATTATCAAAGTATCAATTTAATAAAATCAATACTTAATTTTTTGAAATCTGAGAGTTGTATCAATTTTTTTTTACCAGAAAGGTGTATGAATTTTTTATCAAAAATTTGGAATACAGGAAATTTTATTCCTCACGGACATTGTTATCTTTGGCAGCCAGAATTAGTGTGGCTTCATCTGTTATCTGATTTATTAATTGCATTAGCTTATTTTTCAATTCCTATCTCTTTAGTTTATTTCATTCAGAAGCGAGAGGATGTGCCTTACCCAGAAATATTTGTCTTATTTAGTGCATTTATTGTTGCCTGTGGAATGACACACTTAATGGCAGTTTTGACTCTATGGCATCCTATTTATTGGTTATCAGGTTTTCTTAAAGCAATAACAGCAGGAATATCTGCTTTTACAACAGTGACATTAGTACCATTAATTCCTAAATTATTAGCGGTTTATAGCCCAGGAAAACTAGAATTAATTAACCATAAATTAAAAGTAGAAATTCAAGAACGTCAACAAGCACAGGAAGAATTACAAGCATCCGAAAAACGTTTAAGTGGAATTTTGAAAATTGCTAAAGATGCCATTATTTCAGTAGATGAAAATCAAAATATTTCTATGTTTAATCAAGGAGCAGAAAAAATATTTGGATATCAAGCAAGTGAAGTTTTAGGAAAATCATTAAATTTGCTATTGCCGAAACGATACAAAACAAATCATCAAAACTATGTACGTCAATTTTGTACCGATTCTGAAGTTTCTCGTCTAATGACTAATCGTGGTCAAATTTGGGGGCTTCGGAAAGATGGTACTGAGTTTCCAGCAGCAGCTTCTATTTCTAAATTAGAGCTACAAAAAGAGACTATATTAACAGCAATTATTAATGATATTAGTGAAGAAGTAGAAGCAAAAAATAGACTAAAAACAGCTTTACAACAATTGAATTTTCATGTGGAAAATACACCACTAGGACTGATTGAATGGAATAGTGAATTTCGAGTACAACGTTGGTCAGGACAAGCAGAAAAAATCTTTGGTTGGCAAGCAGATGAAGTAATAGGTCTACAGGTAAATGATTGGAAATTTATATTTGCTGAAGATTTAGAAAAAGTTGGTAGTCTAATGCAACAACTCCAACTTGGAAATATACCCAGAAATATTTCCCTAAATCGTAACTATACTAAAGAGGGGAAAGTAATAAATTGTGAATGGTATAACTCTGCTTTTTTGGACGAAAAAGGAAATTTAATTTCGATATTATCCCTAGTTTTAGATGTGACAGACCGGATACAAGCACAAGTAGAATTACAACTATCTCAACAAAAACTGCAATTAATTATTAATACTATTCCCCAATCAATATTTTGGAAAAATCAAGACCTAGTATATCAGGGGTGTAATTATAGTTTTGCTAATAGAGCTGGTTTTGGATCGCCCGCAGAAATAGTTGGTAAAACTGACTATGATTTACCCGGAAATAAAGAACATTTTGAACATTATTGCAGAATAGATCGTCAAGTCATCCAATCTAATAGCCCTATATACCAAATAATTGAACCTCAATTAACTAATCATGGTCAGCAAAGATGGTTACAAACAAGTAAAGTTCCTATTCATAATCAAGATGGTGAAATAATTGGTATTCTTGGCAGTTATGAAGATATTACTGAACG
>NZ_JAAHGT010001089.1 GCF_010672385.1 Okeania sp. SIO2F4 | reverse complement strand
ATAATGGTGAAGTTTTTGATTTAGCTGCTGTGGATATTTTAAGAGACCGGGAGCGGGGTGTTCCTCGTTATAATGATTTTAGAGAATTGATTGGTCGTGGACGAGTAAAATCTTTTGAAGAGATTACTGATAATGAAAAATGGGTGAAAGAATTACGAGAAGTTTATCAGAATAATATTGATAGTGTAGATTTAATGGTGGGTATGTTTGCGGAAAATCCTCCCAAGGGATTTGGTTTTAGTGATACTGCTTTTCGTGTGTTTATTCTTATGGCTTCTCGAAGGTTAAAAAGCGATCGCTTCTTTACTGAAGATTATCGAGCTGAAATTTATACTCAATTTGGTTTAGATTGGATTGATAATAACAATATGTTGACTGTTTTACGTCGGCATTATCCTAGTTTAAGTCCGGCTTTATTTGGTGTAGAAAATGCTTTTGCACCTTGGCGAAAGGTGGGTATATAATAACGAAGTTAGAAGTCACAAGTCAGAAGTCGGAAGTTATAAGGGTTATCATTTTAATTAGGGCTTGCTGATTAAATATCAAAGCATTTATAGATAAATATCTTAGCCTTTTTAGGTCGAAAAAACTGCGCTTTTTTAAGTCTAAAAATGCTCAAAAAGTTAGCATTTTGGGTAGACAAGCACAGAAAAACCGAGGGGCAAAATATCTGATACCTCCTCTATAATTCCCATTTATCCTGACTCCTCCCCTCACTCATAAGACTTTTTCAGCAAACCCTAATTAAACACACAACTCTCTAGGTATTTTAAATGCACAACAGCTTACCATTTCTTAAAAGTCTTGCTACATATTCTTGAGAATAGGGATTAGGAGTTAGGGAGTAGGGTTTCACCGAATTAAGATACTTTTGCTTAATGTCTAGAATCGTTAAAAACTTTCTTGAAGCTTACTTATTACTTAATAATTGGGTGTTGCTGAAGCTCGTGTATGATATTAACCTTAATTACTTAGCAGTCAGTCCTCAGGAGTCAGGAGGGAAGAAAGAAGAAGAAAGAGGAATAGAAGGAGATGCGTTGTATATTTCTGGGATGAATTGTATGCTTGGACAAAAAAGAAGCATGAAGTATTAAGAATGAGATTTACCTGTTTAAAAAAGATTCATCCCTTGATTCAGCAACGCCAATAACTGAAGTTTTGACGAAGTATAGCAATAATGCATGGGAATTGGTATAAGGCAATTTTCAAGTGCGATAGGAGAGTTGATTTTAGATTAATAAATTTGACTTAATAACTCTGTGTTAAAAAACTTGATTGAGAATAGGTATTAACGATAATTAGTAAAATTAATTCTCCCTAGCTTGTTAATTTTAATAATAGTCATACCAAATCCGGCGATCAAAAGGTACTTTGTTAAAAATCCTCTCTAACCATTTCCCCTACTCCCCATCTACAAAAAAGAATACTCTATAAATCTAATTTAGTATCATACCAAATTAGGAATCTGATAACTAATTAACTAGCTATTAGAAAA
The DNA here is from genome assembly GCF_010672385.1 of Okeania sp. SIO2F4. Classification (GTDB taxonomy): domain Bacteria; phylum Cyanobacteriota; class Cyanobacteriia; order Cyanobacteriales; family Microcoleaceae; genus Trichodesmium. The sequence continues at coordinate 1,457 of NZ_JAAHGT010001089.1, read as the reverse complement.
GCAATAAAACCTATATTTAGGAAACAGAAAAAATGTTAGATATTATCAGCTTTAATCCATTTAGAGTGAAAATTCCATTTTTACTAGACATCATTATAATTTCTGATTCAGAGCAAATAAAGAAAATTGAAACTTCAGGAGATGTAGACCGTTTACACACATACGATACTGCTTCTTTACCTTGGTGGGCAAAAATTTATTTTAGAGCTACTAAATTTCACGATCGAGAGCGTGATTTATGGTTTTGTCCTTTCGAGTCAACCTCTAATCCTACTTATCAACAAAGACGAGCATATCTTGAGGAGAAAGTGGCAAAAAGTTATAGTGAAGCAGATGTCAAAAGAATTGCTGAACTGTTAAATAAAAATACAGAAGATGAAGTTCTTGCTTATGAAATGGTGCAAATAGTTAATCAAAGATTTTTTGAGAAAGAGATTCCTCTACCTATTACTAAAACTGCCAAAAATACAGTACAAAGTTTAGGCGAAGCTATCTTGCCGTGGAAATATATAGCTGGTAGAAAAGCACAGAATCAACTGATGAATTACTGTGCAAAAAATCTTCCCAATGATGTTCATATTTTAGATGTCGGACATAATATTGGGGAGGTTGTGCAAGCAACAACAGGTGGATTAAGAACGTTAAAAAATAACCTAGATAAATCAGTAGAAGAAATATTTACATCTAATCCTTTGACTCCTCAAGCACCACGAATAGCTGTGAAGGAATCAAATTTTGATGGATTATTATCATCTCCTACAATTCCAGGAAAAACAGTTTTTATCTTGAAAATTGGAAAAGCTGCTATTGAAACCCAGGATATAAATTTTACTTTTAGCACTGGAAGTTCAGAAAGAGCTTGTGTATTTAAAGATTTTTTTCTGGAATTTATGAAAGATTTACAACAAGAGTTACGTCAGACAAAATCTCAACCTGAGAATTAGATATTTTTATAGATGTAGAAGTCTGATTTTAGTTCTCTCAAAATATCCCGGAAAAACTTCACCCAGAAAAATCACTCTGACAATTTTTCCTAACTCCTAAGACAAAATCTCAACTTGAGAATTAGATATTTCATAGATGTAGAAGTCGAATTTTGATTCTGTTGAAATATCCCGGAAAAACTCAACCCAGAAAAATCACTCTGACAATTTTTTCTTCTACCTCCTCTATAATTCTCCTAACTTATAACTCCTAACTCTTAAGACAAAATCTCAAGCTGAGAATTAGATATTTCATAGATGTAGAAGTCGGATTTTGGTTCTGTTGAAATATCCCGGAAAAACTCAACCCAGAAAAATCACTCTGACAATTTTTTCTTCTTTTTCTTCTACCTCCTCTATAATTCTCCTAACTTATAACTCCTAACTCCTAAGACAAAATCTCAAAGTTAGAATTAGATATTTCATAGATGTAGAAGTCGAATTTTGGTTCTGTTGAAATATCCAGGAAAAACT
>NZ_JAAHGT010001088.1 GCF_010672385.1 Okeania sp. SIO2F4 | reverse complement strand
TTTTCCCAATCTTCAATCCTCTCGGTTTTAACCTTCTTGTAATTATCAATTATCCATTATCAATTATCAATTAATGAAAGCGCTTTTCAGATTAATCAGCTCGTGTCATAAGCAAAACCTAGTAGGGACGTTCCATGGAACGTCCCTTTGAATTTCAGGCAAAAGAAATCAACCAAGATTAATCTAAATTTTTCCGGATGGGAAACAACTACTAATGCTTAATTAAACAGCAAACTAAATTTAAAAGTCAAACAAATTATGGCTACAATTACAGTCACCAGTCTCAATGATAGTGGAGCAGGTTCCCTAAGACAAGCAATTATTGACGCCTCCGCAGGTGATACGATTCAATTTGACCCCAGTCTAGGTGGTGGCACTATCGCCCTCGCTAGTGAACTATTAATAAATAAAGACCTCATCATTGATGGTGATGAAAACAACCCAGTCACTATAGATGCAGGAGGACAGACGACGGGTGAATTTCGTGTATTTAATGTTGATGATGGCAACGACCAGAACCAAGCTCAAGTTACCATTGATGGAGTAAACATTACAGGTGGATATGCTCGTGTTATTGGGAGTAATAGTAATAACGGTAATCAGAATGATGGTGGTGGTATATTAACAAATGAAGCACTCACCCTCAGTAATAGTACAGTTACAGGCAACATAGCAGCAGATAATGCTGGTGGTTTGTACGTTAACGATCTAGGTAGCGCAAATGTTGTCAATACCACTATTAGCAATAACCAATCTAACTATGACGGTGGTGGTATCTTTGCCTTTGGTAATACAAACATTACTAATTCTACTATCAATAACAACATAGCAATTGATACATTATCAGTAGAAGGTGACGGTGGTGGTGTCGCTGTATTTGGTACTACAACTATTACTCAAAGTACCATCAGTGGTAACACTGCAGGCGGTCAAGGAGGTGGTGTTTACGTCAAAGATTCCGTCACTGCGACAATTTCTAATAGCACCATTACTAATAATACCTCACAGACTCGGACGCTAGACAATAATGGCACTGGCGGTGGTTTGGCGAGTTTCGGTACTGTTGATACAACTGTTACCTCTACTATTATTGCTGGTAACTTTTATCAGCCTGCTGGTGGGACTCAGGTTAATAATGATGTTGACGAATTAACTGGCGCCAGCAACTCCATCCAAAGTGGAGGCAACAACTTAATTGGTACAGGAAACGCTAATGCTCGTTTCAACGCTACAGGCGACCAAACCGGAGTCACTAACCCTGGTCTAGATCCTCTTGCTGATAACGGAGGACTCACTCAAACCCATGCTTTACAAGTTGGCAGTGCTGCTATTAATGCTGGCAGCAACCCTCTTGGTCTGACTACTGACCAAAGAGGTACTGGTTTCCAGCGCGTTGTTAATGGTGTTGCTGATATTGGTGCCTTCGAGTTTGGGAACCCCGACCCTACCGACCCTACCGATCCTACTGACCCTACTGATCCTACTGACCCTACTGACCCTACCCCAAATACCATTTTTGGTACTGGAAATGGTGAGACTATTAACGATGATGGTCAGAATAATAGCATTGATGGTCTGGGAGGAGCAGATACTATCACCGGTGGGGGAGGTAATGATACCCTTAATGGTGGTACTGGTAATGATATCCTTGATGGTGGTACTGGTAATGATATCCTTGATGGTGGTACTGGTAGCGATCAACTGAATGGTAATGAAGGTGATGATACCCTTGATGGTGGTACTGGTAATGATATCCTTGATGGTGGCGACGGTAGAGACAGTATCCTAGGTGGTACTGGTGTTGATGAATTACAAGGTGGTGACAATAACGACACTCTTGAGGGTGGTATAGGTAACGATACACTGACTGGTGGAAATGGTGCTGATACTTTCGTATTACGTTCTGGTGATGGCAATGACCAGATTCCTGATTTTAACCCTGGTACAGATGAGCTATTATTGGATGGTTTGACTTTCAGTGACGTTACTGTAATTCAAGATGGTACTAATACTATTATCCGGGAGACTGCAACATCACAAGATTTAGCAACTTTAATAGATACTCAAGCTGCCGATCTTGATAGTAGTAATTTTGAGTTCCCAGATGGCATTGTTGGTACTGGAGGCGATGATACGATTGAGGGTAATGCTCAAGATGACCTAATCCAAGGTTTGGATGGAAACGATAGTCTCAGTGGTCGTGGTGGAGCAGATGAATTGCTCGGTGGTACTGAAAATGATATCTTGGAGGGTAATGCAGGTAATGATACTCTCATGGGTGAGGCTGATAATGATGTCCTCCGAGGTGGTGGAGGTCAAGACATTCTCCTAGGTGGTGACGGTATCGATCTCTTACAAGGTAATGGCGATAGAGACGAACTCATAGGTGGTGCTGGTGATGATAACTTACAAGGTGGTGGCGGTAACGACACTCTTGATGGTGGTAGTGGTAACGATGCTCTAACTGGTGGCAACGGTGCTGACAGTTTCATATTGCGCTCTGGTGATGGTAGTGACGCTATTTTCGATTACCAAGATGGTACAGATAACTTCTTGTTAGATGGTCTGACTTTCAGTGACATAACTGTAGTTGCTAGTGGTGGTAATACTATTCTCCAGGAGACTGCAACATCACAAGATTTAGTAACTTTGTTTGGTATTGCTCCTACAGCTATTGATGCTAGTGATTTTGCTACTATCTAGTTGAGATTAGCCCTCTTTTTCAAAGTCTAACTGATTTTTAAATTGATTATTAAAGCGATCGCCTCTCTCAAATCAAAGGGGCGATCGCTTTTGGCAATGTCCAGAATTAACCAAAATAGCCTATAATATCAAATCCACTTAATTCAGTATAAAAAAATGTTCACTTCGCGAGCGCTATTACCAAATATTTCTAGCTCTCCCCATCTCCCAATCTCCCAATCTCCCCATCTCCCAATCTCCCAATCTCCCCATCTCCCAATCTCCCAATCTCCCA
>NZ_JAAHGT010001087.1 GCF_010672385.1 Okeania sp. SIO2F4 | reverse complement strand
AGTAAATTTAGTGCGACAATGGTCAGTTTATCCCTAAAATTTGGGAATACTTTCGCATCAAGCATTGGGTATGCAACCTATGGCTTGATGTTGTCTAGTTTTTTAGAACAAGTCGAAAGGGGGTATTACTTTGGAAGAGTCGCACTAAATTTACTTCATAAGTTAAATGTTCGGAGATTCAAGTGCATAACTTTACTTATATTTTGTACTTTTCTTCAGCATCATCGAGAATCACTAAGGGAAACAATAATCACAGCGAAAGAGGCTTATCTAGCAAGTATAGAAATTGGTGATTTTCTCTATGCTGGCTATAGTATAGTTCACTATTTTGTTGATAATTTGTTTGCTGGAGTAGAGCTACAGGATTGGGAAACTGAAATTGAAAATTACTGTATTATCTTAGATAATGTCAAGCAACAATCAGCTTTAGCTTACCTAAAGATGCAACAACAAATAGCCCATAACTTGAGGAAAATTATTGACCGACCAGATTTATTAATCGGTGTCGCTTACGATGAAAGTTTGATGATTCCTAAGTATAATCAGAACAATGATATTAATTCAATCATTTTCATATATGTTTATAAATTGATGCTTGCTTATCTGTTTGGTCAGTATACAAATGCTTTAGATTATATTGCCCAAGCAGAAGGTTATTCAATTACAAAATTAGGACAAGTTCAGACACCAGTTTTTCATTTTTATGCAGCATTAACCTACTTAGAATTATACTCAGAGCAGTCCGAAAGTGAAAAAGATAATACTCTTGAGGAAGTAAAAAATCATCAAATATTTTTGGCGAAATGGGCTGCTCATGCTCCGATGAATCATCAACATAAACTTGATTTGGTAGAAGCAGAAAAATACCGAATATTAGGACATAAAACTGAAGCAATTGAGTTATACGATAAAGCAATTGCAGGTGCAAAAGAAAACAAATATCTTCACGAAGAAGCCTTAGCGAATGAATTAGCAGCTAAATTTTATTTGCATTGGGGAAAAGAAAAAGTTGCTGCTGGATATATGCAAGAAGCCTATTACTGTTATTCACGGTGGGGATCGAAGGGGAAAGTTGCCTATTTAGAAGAAAAATATCCACAACTACTAGAGGTTATTTTGCAACCAACTAACTCAGCAAGCGACTATGAGGGAACGATATCTACCAGTGTCAGGAGCAGCATAAATACCACTACAAATATCCAAAACTCGAATTTATTAGATTTTCCCGCAGTGATGAAAGCTGCTCAAGCTATTTCTGAGGAAATAGAGTTAGAGCAACTTTTAGCCAGTCTGATGCAAGTTGCGATCGCAAATGGGGGTGCAGAAACAGGATTTTTAGTGATTCATCAACAAGGAGAATGGTTAGTTGTAGCGAAGGCAAATCAAAACCATACAGAAAACTTGCAAATTCCTCTTGCTCAATGTCAAGAATTACCTCAAAGTTTGATTTATTCTGTTGCCAGAAGTAAAAAAATTGCAGTTTTTGATAACTTGAGTGCAACATCTCAATTTGCAGGCGATACGGCTAAAGCCACGCTCCGCGACCGCTACATCATTACCCACCAACCCAAATCGGTTTTATGTACTCCTATTACCAAGCAAGGAAAATTAATCGCAATTTTGTATTTAGAAAATAATCTCACAGTAGGAGCATTTACAAGCGATCGGATTGAAACATTACAAATTTTAACTTCTCAAGCTGCCATATCAATTGAAAATGCTCGTTTGTATCAACAAGTAGAAAACTATTCTCATACCTTAGAAGCAGAAGTAGAGAAAAAAACTCAAGCTTTAAGCCAAAAAGCATTTGATTTAGAGCAAGCATTGACAAATTTACAACAAACCCAAGCTCAATTAATTCACAGTGAAAAAATGTCTTCTTTGGGTCAGATGGTGGCAGGTGTTGCCCATGAAATTAACAACCCAGTCAATTTTATTTATGGTAATATCCAGCCAGCAAGTGAATATGTTGATGACTTGTTAAATTTAATTACTGCTTATCAAAATAACTATCCAAAACCAACGGCTGAAATTGAAACAATAATTGAAGATATAGATTTAGATTTTTTGCTAGAAGATTTGCCAAAGTTGTTAGGTTCGATGCAAACAGGCTCGAAACGAATTCGGGATATTGTATCTTCGTTGCGGAATTTTTCTCGCTTGGATGAATCTCAAATCAAAAAAGCAGATATCCACGAAGGTATTGAATCTACTTTGCTAATTTTACAACATCGGTTGCACAGTTCTCAAGAGGAAGGTTGTGCGGCAAAATCTCCAGAAATAACAGCGATTAAAAATTATGGAAAATTACCATTAGTTACTTGTTATCCCAATCAGTTAAATCAAGTATTTTTGAATATTCTGAATAATGCTATTGATGCTTTGAATGAAGTGTGTATTCAGGGAAAAAATTCTGATTTTACTCCTACTCTTAAAATTACTACAGCAACAATTGAAAGTCGATTTATTGAAATAAAAATTGCTGATAACGGCACAGGAATTCCACCAGAAATTGTTAATAAAATCTTCGACCCATTTTTTACCACCAAACCAGTAGGTTCGGGTACTGGTTTGGGATTGTATACTAGCTATCAAATTGTAGTTGAGCGTCATTCGGGAGAGCTAATTTGTGTTAGTAATTTGGGTCAGGGAACAGAGTTTATTATTAAGGTGCCAATGGATAATTGATCGAGACTTACGCATAACAACCACATCTAGTAGGGGTGATTCGCGAATCACCCCTACAGATAGCGCATAATTCTATATTTTGCGCAATATCAAATCCGGTTAACTGCACATAGAATCAGGTTATTATGATATGTGTTTATAATTCTCTAATACCAATTACCATGCATTGATGCTATACTTCAGCTATACTTCAACACCTCAATAGTTACTAAGATTAAAAGTCTGTTTTTGACAATTATTAGTCGGTATTTTATAGATTTTTCCTACTTTTCCTCTCCCCACACCTCCCACACTTC
>NZ_JAAHGT010001086.1 GCF_010672385.1 Okeania sp. SIO2F4 | reverse complement strand
TCTGGAGATTTCTCAAGATTTTGATAGAGAAAATTTAACTGGGAATAGGCAACAGGAAATAGAGGAAAATTTAGAAAGTTTACCCACATCGGAAGGAGAAAATTTTGAGCAGACTCAATTGAGCAGACAAGAGATTACTCAAAATATTAATTCAGAATTTTATCAACCTATCGCCACTTATGTAGGGCGGTTAATTTTACCGACTGCTGAGGAAAGGGAAAAAGTTAAAGGTGTCTTACTAGAAGTTCATACAGCAGATTCGGCAAATCAACACCTCATCGGACAAATTGTCAATTTACGTTGGAGCGATGACTCTAACTTACAAACTTATGTTCAACTTGTCACAACAAATATTAATTTTGTCGAGCAGGTAAGGATAAGTAAGCGACAGGGAAATATTCATCCAGACCGAATAAATAATTGGCAAAATGTCGATCCTCTAGAATCTTTAGCAGGTGCAAGACCAGAAGATGATGTAATTGTAGCTTTACCTGAACCTGTAATTGTTGAGGATACTGGTACAGGTCGCCCAAGTCTATATATTAGTCGCGAACCCATTCAAATTTCTGGTCGTTTTTATGGGTTGGTGAAAATTCAAGAGTTTGTGGGTGACGATCTATTTCGGGTGTCTCACTATAACCGCAACTCTCAGGAATTTGATGGTATGGAGGAAATTGTTTATATTCCGTCTGTCGTTGCTGACCGTAACGGTGTTTTGCCTTCTACTAATGAAGGTTTAGAAAATTCTCCTGTAAATGCCAGAGGTTGGTATATCTATGGAGCCAAAAATACTGTAGGTAAGTTTGTCGTACAGGCGATCGCTCCTCGTGCTTTGTTTTCTGTTCAACCTCAGACAATAATTTCTGGAAAAAAAGCCACCTTAGATTATATCAACCATAAATATTGGCAGGAGGAAGTCGCGCCAAAAGGTAATATTGCAAATATTTTCCTAGACCCTACTGAAAAACAAGAAAGTCAAGTTCCCCAAACTCCTATTTGGCAAGAAGGTGAACGCGCTCTATTCATGCACGTCTATGGAGGTATTGGAGGGAAAAAACCAGAACTTTCACCCTTGGGAATATTTTTCGGTCATTTTGCTTTTGGTATAGCAAAGGTAGTGCGGGAACCTCTGACTAATGAACTTCGGTTTAATCTGGAATATCGACAAATCTACACTCATAACTGTGATGGAATTATTTCCGGTACTTTATCTTGGATGAGATATATGGGCGATCGGCAATGGGGATGGTTAGGAGTTCGCCCTACTTCCGAGATTATTATTAAGTTCAAACCTATGACCGAAGATTATGATTTTAATGGCGTTAAATTTTCCCCACTCAATTATATAGTGCAAGAACTTGATGTAATGGCAGCTCGTTATCGAACTGGGGATGGTAGAGGTACAACTTCTGTCAGTCCGATCAATTCCTGCGTACAAGATTCTAGTCAAGCACTTTATACAGCTTTGAACCGGATGGTCGCCCAGTTGAAATTAAATCCCCTAATTATGAAATGGTTGAGGGAACATCCCGATGATGAACAAACTAAAAGATTTAAACAGTTGACTAACCTAGTCAAAACTTTGGAAAATCACTTAACACCTTTAGGAAAAGCACGAACAGACTGGCGTTATGAAGCAACAACTTTAGGAGGTTTCCCTGTAGAAACTCCCCTGGAAACTTTATGGCAAGTTGCCAAAAGTTGGCGATCGCTCCTACCTCGGTTTGCTAATGATCAACTAGCAATGATTTTTCTCCAGTTTGGTGCTTCGTTGTCAATATTGCGTACTAATCAAGTGGGTGGTTTTAACTCAAGTATTGAGGCGATCGTGCCTACTGATTTTGTTCTGTTTGTTCCCAGAGTAAATAGGAGTAGGGAGTAGGAAGTAAGGAAGTTGGGGAGTTGGGGAGATGGGGAGTATTTTTTAACCTTTATTGTCTCTCCCTAAATCTTACAGGACTTTTCAGATAGATTAGACCTCTGCGGAAAAGAGGGAACACTTAACACTTAACTGGGAACACGGAGAAGTAATTGATAATTTCTGGATAAGAATTGATTTTATTTTTGATTTTCACGCCTATGTCTATTATACCAAGCGTGAAAAAAGAATGTTACGAATAGTAAGGGGAATAAAAATATTTTTCAGAATATTTCCCTTTGACAAAGCGGTGCGACCCCGCGCCCTCCGGGTATCTCTTTCAGAGACGCTGCGCGAACGGCAGTTGCTTCAAGTCGGGGCACCCGCCCAACGCACTGCACTCACCGTCTCACGGCGCAAGCGGTCGGAAGCAGGCGTTACGGAGCGGCTCTGCACTCTTCGGGTCTCCTCGCCATGGGAACGCCGACCAAGAGAGGGAACGCGCACCAAGAGAAAAAGATAATTTCCGAGCTAAAACATGGTATTAAAGGCATTCCCATACGACTCCTGTACAGGCGATTCGCGCGCTCCGCTCGCCCCTACGACTCCTGACTCAAACAAAAATCCTCTAGTCATTTGTAGCAAACATTTATCAAAATGGTATTACTTCAAGTCACAATCAAAACCTTGTAGGGACGTTCCATGGAACGTCCCTACTGTTACCCATAAAAAAACGCTTAAATAACTAAGTTTTTACAGTTTAAAGAGCAATATAGCTGCCGCTAGGCTCCGCCAACGCTTTACTTTACAAAACTTTAAAAACAGTCTCTTAGGGTTTTAGCCCTACTACAAGCTTTAATAATAACTATTAGACATCTCTGGAAAAGAGGGAACACTTAACACTTAACTGGGAACACTTAACAGGAAGAAAGAATAGATAATTTCTCGATGAGAATTGATTTGATTTTTAATTTTCACGCCTATGTCTATTCAACCGGACATAATATTACAATAGAGTTGTTGGGAAATAAGGTAAAATGATTCAAGAAGAAATTGGCCATAAAAATGCTAAATATTGAACGAGCCTTAAAACAAGACAGGTTACTCAGAGCATTAACGGGATTAAACCGTAAAGCA
>NZ_JAAHGT010001085.1 GCF_010672385.1 Okeania sp. SIO2F4 | reverse complement strand
AGGGAAAAGAGAAAATTTAGTAGCTGGTCGAAGAAAAAAGGAAAAAGTATAAATTGCACCAATAATATTTAAAGGAACCCTGAATGCAGTAGGATTTGAAAACTGGTTAAGTCAACATTTATTACCATCATTAAAAATTCCCAGTGTACTAATTATGGACAATGCACCAATTCATAGAAAAAACCTTATTAGAGAATTATTAGAAGCAGGGAGTCACCAATTACTATTTTTGCCAAAATACTCTCCTGATTTAAATGATATAGAGCATGATTTTAGTGCATTAAAGAGAGCTAGAATGTATTCTCCTATCAACACATCTCTTGATGAAATTATTTGTAATTATTGTCCTAAATAGTGTCTCATTCTTATTTAAAATAACTATATCTACCCCTCGTTTAAGTTTTTACTTCTTTCAAACCTCTTCTTCCTTCTTCCCTACTTCTACCAGAAGTTTCTCAACCTAAATAAACCTCTATAACTCTAGGATCATGCTGTACCTCATCCATATTTCCCTCACAAAGTACAGAACCTTGATGTAAAACAGTTACTTTTTTGGCTATTTGACGCACAAATTCCATATCATGTTCAATCACAATAATTGAATGACTAGCAGCCAAATTTAACAAAATAGAACCAATATTTTCTGTTTCTTCATCAGTCAAACCAGCTACAGGTTCATCTATTAACAATAACTCAGGAGATTGAGCAACTAACATCCCTATTTCCAAACGTTGTTTTTCACCATGAGATAAAAAAGCAGCCTTAATATCTGCTTTTCCGACTAAACCTATAGTTTCTAATAAACCAGCCACACTTCTAATCTCTGCTACAAGAACCTTACAAAATAAAGTAGCAATTACTCCTTTCTGGCGATTAATAACTAAATCTAAATTTTCTCTAACAGTTAAATTCAGATATACCCTTGGTGTTTGAAACTTACGCCCAATACCCATACAAGCTATCTTATCTTCAGGAATTTTAATTAAATTCTTACCTCTAAATAAAACTTTTCCTGTTGTTGGTTGAACTTTGCCAGTAATCACATCTAAAAAAGTAGTCTTTCCAGCTCCATTCGGACCGATAATAACTCGTAATTCACCAATATCCATCGTAAAATTGAGATTATTCAGAGCCTTAAAATCATCAAAACTAACAGTTAAATTTTGAATTTCTAAAATTTTCTCTACCACTTATTTTCCACCTCATATAAACCTAATTTTTATTTTTCTAGTTTTTCCAGTTTTTCTTTTTCTAGCTGAACTTCTGGATTTTCATCTATATTAGGATAGGTCATAAGTGGGTGAGAGTAACCAAGGAGCGATCGCAACTTCAACCAACCATATTCTTGCCACCAACCAACTATTCCATTAGGTAATATTGTCACAACTAATAAAAATAACGCACCTTGAAAAAATAACCATATTTGGGGAAATTGTTCACTTAAAAAAGTTCGTCCAAAATTAACTAATAATGTACCAATAATTGCACCCACTAAAGTTCCTCTACCTCCTACAGCTACCCAAATAACCATTTCAATTGAAAAAGCTACTTCCATATAACTAGGAGTAACAATGCCACTTTGAACTGTATATAACGCTCCAGCAATTCCGGCGAACGTCCCGGAAATAGCAAATACTAAAACTTTAAATTCAGTGGGATTATATCCAGAAAATCTTACCCTAGTTTCATCATCTCTAATAGCAATTAATAAACGACCAAATCTGCCACTGGTTAACCAACGACAAATTAAATAAGTAACAATAACGCTAACAAGCGTCACTTCATAAAATATTAATTGTGCTGGTTCTGAACCTGCTAAAATACCGAAAAAATTTTCCGTATCTGTTTTCAAACCATTTGTACCATTAATTAATTTTTGCTGACCGTTGAAGAAGTTAAAAAATACCAGTAAAGCAGCTTGAGTAAGAATAGAAAAGTAAACTCCTTTAATTCGATTTTTAAACACTAGATAACCGAGAATCGCTGCGGTCATAGCTGGAACAATTATAATTGCTAAAATTGTTAGAGGAAATGAGTGAAAAGGTTGCCAAAATATAGGGAGTTTTTCTACACCATAAAGAGTAAAAAATTCTGGTAATTCTCCTTCTGGTAATTGTAATTTCAGGTGCATTGCTAAACCATAACCTCCTAGTGCAAAAAATATGCCATGACCTAAACTTAATAAACCAGTATAACCCCAGATTAAATCTATACCTAAAGCCACAATTACTAGGGAGAGAAAACGCCCTAATAATTTTAATCTAAATCCTGGTAAAACTAATGGCATTATGATGGCAAAGATTAAAGTTATTACTCCTATTATGCAAATTTGAATTAATAATTTCTGATATTTATTTTTGATCATATTAGGGAATAGGGAGTAGGGAATGGGAAATAGTGAAGATGGAGAGCAGAATTTCTAGGATGGGTATTTAATGATGCTAAAATTTAGACTGTGAAAGAAATTTAACAACCAGTCGTAACGCACCATTTTAGATGTGTCAGTCCAGCAGAATAGGGAATAAACAAAAAATATTTACCCCGTCAGTTGTACCAGATTACTCTGGAATCTGCTGTATTATTTGTTCAGCGTTTGGAGGAAAAATTATTCCTACACAAGCACAACTTTTACAACGTTATACCCTATCGTTGGGGAACAAGATTTTATTTACCAATTAACTTGATAGAATTAGATGAGCGTAGTAAGAATATACAGCTTATTCCATATAAGTCTAGTACAGTCATTCTAATTCTAGTAGATTAGCTTAATAAGTAATGAAAACTTAATTCCATGCTTCAAAAACTATTTAAAAACGATTCGTACTACTGTACTTCATAAACCACCGAATGCGCTGTATTTATGCTAATTGGGGAAGATATTGAGATTGAAATTATACCACTTTGAAAAAAGAATGCTACAAAAAGGTGGATGTTGATCGAATATGCTTAAAAATAGCTACTCCAATTAATTTTAGATAGTTATATCTATCGCTTTCCCA
>NZ_JAAHGT010001084.1 GCF_010672385.1 Okeania sp. SIO2F4 | reverse complement strand
TCTAAAATTACGCAAATACTTGCTAATATATGAAATATAGATAAATAAACAAATTAAGTCTTCACGGAATATATTTAATTATTTATTGTATTGGTTTGTGTGTTGTAATTTAGCTCAGGCTTCCTCTAGAAGAGGGGGCTATTTTTTTGCCTCTGTGACTATTATGATTTGACGAATTTACTGTGCCTTTACCAAAACTTCATCAAATTACTGAGTATCTTTACCAAATCTTGATCTAAAATTACGCAAATACTTGCTAATATATGAAATATAGATAAATAAACAAATTAAGTCTTCACGGAATATATTTAATTATTTATTGTATTGGTTTGTGTGTTGTAATTTAGCTCAGGCTTCCTCTGGAAGAGGGGGCTATTTTTTTTCTTATAACCCACATTCCGCACGACAAAATGTGGTATATGAAGATGGGAAAACTTGAGTAAGTATTTAGACTTATAGTAAATGCAGGAGGCCATGGCTAATCAGTGCGTTAATAACCTATCCCAACCTCTAATTTTTTCTTGAGGTATGTTGCTCAAAAGCTTACCCAAAAGGCTTTTCAACCTGCTTTTCACCCCTGATAGTGTTCCGTGAACAGCTTTGAGAATGATATCAGTTGCCGGAGGTCGCCAATAGACATCTCCAAAAATTGCCAAATTGCTCTCTCACTTGACTAGAGCTTCTTGATAATTGTCAAGTAATGCCTGTTAATTTTACACTACTATTTAATTGTTATAGGACTTGCGCAGAGACCATTTATGTAGTGTAAAAAACTCAATCGCTACAGTTTTTACACTCTATATATAGTACCCCTGCGTAAGTCCTGTGTTAATTATTTTCCCACTCTACCTGTTTTCGTCTCAAGTTTCTCCACTGAGTAGATGGTATCTTTGACAACTTGGAGGAAAAAACCTCACGAAGTTCCTAAGTTTTTTAGGCTTTCTGAGTATCGCTTGTCTAAACTTCAGGTTAGGTTAGCTAAGAAATCAAAGCATTCTAAGCCATGGAAAATACTCAAGCGCAAAATAGCAAAACTGTACCAACTTATAGCTAGACAGCGACTGGACTGGCAATTAAAACTGGCTTACCATTTGTTTAGTGATGTCAGCGTGATTTTTTTAGAAGATTTACAGATATCAAATTTAGTCCGACGTTGCAAAGCTAAATTAGGTGATAATGGTCAATTCATGCCCAATGGTCAATCAGCTAACTCAGGACTAAATAAGTTTTTACAGGATGCAGCCACTATCAATTTCTTGATATTTTAGAATATGTAGCCTGGAAACTTGGCAATAAGGTTATCAAAGTAGACCGAAAAGGTACATCTCAACATTGTTGGGGGTGTTTGAATAAAGTCTCTAAAAGCTTATCGGAGTGATGGCATTCATGCCCTAAATGTGATCGAGAGCTAGATAGGGACTATAACTCAGCACTTCTGATACACAAGATAGGATTGCTATCAACACAGGAGGAAGACATCACTTCTGTAAAAACTGCGGTCACGGCTTCCCAGACTGAAGAATCCTGCGATTCCCTTGTTAGCGCAACGTCGGGAGTATGTCAAAATGCAAAATTAATTAAAATCAAAACGGGATAGTCGCGATCGCGAATAGCTCCTCGCTTGGGATTAAAGGCAATTAACAGGCGTTCAAATTCAATATGTTCAGTGGACTTACCCCGCTGATAATTCCTGGAATTGCTTTTTGCTGAATCTCTTGTTTCATAATCAAGACGCTGACTCAAGAACAACCTAAACTCTCGCGAGTTTCGACTCCTGTAATGGAATTTTTTCCTGAAGCTGTTTTACACATTAATTTTATCTGATAGCGGTCTACCATTGCTCCAGAAAAATCTGTCCCTGTAACTTCTGCATTACGGAAGGTGCTACTCATCAACATGGCATCTGTGAAAATAGCATTGGTTAAGTCGGTTTCATCAAAGCTAACTCTATCTGCAAAAGTCTGAGTAAAATCTGCTTCTCTTAAGTTAGCTCTCAAAAAGTCTCCTTTAGTAATAATAGTGTCTTGTAGATTTGCACCTTGAAAATTTGCACCCCACATTGTTGCACCTGCAAAAGAAGTACCATGTAAATCTTGGTAAGAAAAATCTCGATCATTTAAGTTTGTGAGAGTATAGTTGACAGTATTTTCCTGTGCTTGAGCAGGATAGATATTCATCAGACAAAGACCTGCAACTGTCAAAATTAAGACAAATACCAAAATTCTTTTTTTGAGCATTACAATAACTACTCCCAAAATTCAATATAACTAAATTAGAACTTACGCACGCACAAGGTATTTTCGGCATTACGAGCAATCATGAAGTCATCTCAAGCTAATACTTTCGTACTAGATGCGTAAGTCCTATAAATGATAAATATATCAAATAATATGTTAATATTCAATTATTGGTGTATCGGAAACTTCTTCTACTCCTGAAGGTTATTCGTTGCAGTTAGCTGGTACTGGTAGCTCCTATAACGACTTTACTTGGAAGAGTGCTTCCCCTAAGACTTATGACTCAGTAAACCAAGGACAAAATTTTGTTGTTTAAGGATTAAATTTTGTCAGTTTTTCATTGGTTAGGAATTAGACTTATTCATGTCTAATTCCTGCCAATATCTAGTATCAAAATGTAAGCATTCAGCTATTAGCATTCAGCTTTCAGCTTTTCCTGGGGAATACGCTCGAATTTCCTGCGGAATGCTAGGCAAACAGCTTTTGAAAGTAATAACTCTAAGGTTAGCTGATGACCAATTTTATTTCCTTTCCTTCGGAATGCTACGCAAACGGAATGCTCCGCAAACATAACTTTTAATTCTCCTTTCATAGCCCTTAAGGTAGTTCCGACCCAGGAGGCTAGCTGACGGCTAAATGACTACATCAATATTGAGAACAAACCTATTTGCTTAGTCGCGCCTTGAAGCCTCCCCTTGGATAGGGGAAAACAAAGAAAATATTCCTTATATTCAATTCCCGAATGGTTAAAACCTTCTTGTAATTATCAAGTTC
>NZ_JAAHGT010001083.1 GCF_010672385.1 Okeania sp. SIO2F4 | reverse complement strand
CTTTTTTTCTCCTTAAAAAAGGAGGCTTTAGACCACAATTTCTCCTTCAGCAATTAACAATGAACAATTAAATAATTAATAATCACCCCTTCTTAAAAGAAGGGGATTGACTCAAAGGAAAATTTTTTGCTTTTTTTCTCCTTAAAAAAGGAGGCTTTAGACCACAATTTCTCCTTCAGCAATTAACAATGAACAATTAAATAATTAATAATCACCCCTTCTTAAAAGAAGGGGATTGACTCAAAGGAAAATTTTTGATTTATCCCCTTAAAAGGGGAAGCTTTAAACCTGAATTGTTGAATAAATAATTACAGTAGTTTCCGAAGTTATGAAGTACAGTTGTTTTTATTCTTTTCTATTCCCTATTCCCTGTTAAGTGTTAAGTGTTCCCTCAAAGCTAAAGTTTTGTACCTCATAACAAGGGAAAACGCTCTAATTGACTATCAACTCTTAATAATTAATAATTAATTATTAATTATTAATTATTAATTATTCGGTAATACCATTTCTCCATGAAGTTGCGCTTAATATAAACAGGACTTACGCATGGGTACTATATATAGAGTACAAAAACTGTAACGCTATAGTTTTTAATACTACATACATGGTCTCTGCGTAATTCCTAATAAAGATGAGAATAGTCAGTTTAATAAGGTCTGACCAATAATTATTAAGCGTATTGTTCCAGAGAAATGGTATAAGTCCTATTTACTATTTAAGAGACATATCTACCTGTTTTGCAGGTAGTTTTTCCCCATAGTTAGTCACAACATTTTCTACAGACACATTCATCTGCCTTAATTTATTAGCTTCAGATATCCACCATAGAATAATTGCTGGAACAACTCCTAATAAGATGCTCAAACCAGTAGGTAATAAGAATCTACTATCCAGGGAAACTATAGTAATTGTTGCTCCAAAAGTAAAATTAACCAAATAAGTTATTAGGGGCAGATTTAATTCTTGACGGGACAATAAAATAGTTTTCTTGCCCCAAAGCAAAGCAGCTACAGTCATGTATATTGCACCTGTACCTACCCACCCCACTAAATTGCGGTAAGGCATTCCAAAAAAAGACCCTTCATCTTGAAATACCCAAAATGGAAAAGGTGCCTGACTCATGGCCGGGTCAAGAACTAAATCCCAAGCTGTTAGAAGTATTGCTCCTGTGGCGATCGCTCCTACATGACGTATCCAGGAACTAGAAGTATTTACCTGTAAACCGCAACGAGCCAGTAAATAACAAACAAATCCCATATAAAACCAAGATAAGGGAATTGTAAATGGTACGAGACCTGCAATTTTGTATCCTAATCCACTGAGATAAGCATAATCCCCAAAAGGAAATCCTGTGCTGGTGCCTAATAGTTCGCTACTCAAAGATAGAAATACAGAAGGCAGCATAAAAGCCAAAGTTGTACCTATTCCTAAATTCCTAATTCCATACAGGGCAACTGCTAATGCTCCAAAGATAATGAAAGTTGCTCCTCCTCCTGCCATGCTCCATTGGAAGGCAGTTTGTCCTATGGGAGGCAAGCTGACAATAATTTCAGGATTCGGCAGAACTATTAACAGACCTGCTAGGCCAAAAACTGTTGATAAGATATGTGCAAGTAATAGATAGCGTTCGGCGATCGTAAGTTGCTTCATAGAAGTCCTATTTTTGAGGTCATTTCAGTTATCAGTTATCAGTTATCAGTTATCAGTTATCAGTACCTCCTACTTGAGCCAGAGGCTTGAAATACTGAAGCTGATTTTCTATTGGTCGATTGGATATGGTTAGGTAACCCATCCATTCCATCCTGACGGAATGCTCCGCAAACGACCGCTTTTCATGCCCTTAAAATAGAGGCTATTGACCTTATTTATTGGTCAAAAGTTACTGATTTTTTGCTTTTATGTTTTTGGGAAAATAGTTCAAATCTACTCTGTGCATAAGTAGTAGAGATTTGGAACTATTTTTTCCTAGTGGGACTAATTTTTTCTTGAAACCAATTCCACAAAACACTATCTATATAGTTTACAAATCTTTACAAAAAAACAACTAGAATAACCTGATATATTTTTTTGTTTATGTTTTTAAATTTCGTTTTTTTCACTCATAAGGAAAAATGAAATTTTTTGCCGGAAGTTCAGTTTTACTTCTTCCTTAAATACAAAGCATGAAATTATATCATAATATCTAGTATATATCAATAATAAATATATTTATAGTTGGCTAAATAAACTAAACTTATGTAGAATCAACAGGATTTTCAAATAAAATGAAGGAAATTATATTAAGTAAACTTAGTTAAAATGATATTGAGTAGGAGATTAAGTGATTACAGAAATTTTAACAACAGGAATTATTGTTTTAGCCATACTTATAACTTTAAGCTGGTTAGCACTAGAATTACAATATCGTAATCGTCCAGGGAATGCCTTAGAATTAACCTCTGGAGACTGGAATTTAGCAGTTGCAGAACCAGAAAAATATCTTTTAGTAGGTGAAATGGAATTATGCAACCTTACTAAAAGCCTAGAAATTATGGTGCCAGAAGTACAGGCAGAAGTAAAACTCCTATCTAGTGGAAGTTTAGAAGGAGTAAATTATCAAACTCAAATTATTCCTTTCCATGAAGATGCTCCAGCCAGAGCCGATAACTATTGGTTTGCTTATATAGTAAAAGTAGGAAAAAAGACAAAACTCAAAATATCAATTGATATTCAAGGTAATAACTTAGAGCAACTAAAATCAGCTTGGATTAAAGTAAATTATGTCACTTATGGGCCTGGTGGTCGAGTTCCCAAAGTGAAAAATATTATAGTCCCCCTAAAATTTCCTGACCCTAATGCTACGCCAAATCAGCGAGAAACCACAAATGCAAAAGTATTTCCCATTCGGACTCACTTATTAACTCAGCTAGACGATCCAATAGAAATTATTAAACGTTATGTAGTTCCTCATGCTCAAAAGGGAGACATAGTTACAATAGGTGAAACACCCCTAGCATTAATACAAGGTCGTTTTCGTCA
>NZ_JAAHGT010001082.1 GCF_010672385.1 Okeania sp. SIO2F4 | reverse complement strand
TGAAGAAGATTGGGCAAGTAGTTGGAAGCAATATTGGCAACCTCAAGAAATTGGCGATCGCTTTCTGATTAATCCTGCTTGGTTAGCTTTACCAGAGAAGTCAGATAAAATTATCCTTCGTTTAGATCCAGGAGCAGCTTTTGGTACTGGTACTCATCCTACTACAGAATTATGTTTAGAATCGTTAGAAATGCGCTTGGGTTTGGAACCAAATCCTGAAGCTATAATTGCTGATATTGGTTGTGGTAGTGGTATTTTGTCGATTGGGGCAGTATTATTAGGGGTACGTCAGATTTATGCTGTAGATATTGACCCTTTGGCGATTAGATCGACTATTAATAATGGAAAATTAAATCAAATAGAGGCGGAAAAATTAATTGTTGAACAGGGAGATATTGAGGATTTAATTAAATTAGTTCCTGAACCTGTAGATGGTATAGTTTGCAATATTTTAGCTGAGGTTATTATTGATATAATTCCGCATCTCGAAGCGATATCTAAACCGACCACTTGGGGTATTATCAGTGGGATTTTATTAGAACAAGCTAAATCAATTGCTGATACTTTAGAACAGAATGGTTGGGTTGTAGCTACTCTTTGGAAACGAGAAGATTGGTGTTGTTTTAATATTCGGCGTTCTTAAATAATTAGGGAATAGGGAGTAGGGAGTAGGGAGTAGGAAGAAGGAAGTAGAAAGAAGGAAGGAAGAAGGAAGAAGGCAAAGGGTGAAAAAAAAATACTATACGAATGCTGAAACTTCAATTATTAAGCAATTAGAATAGTCGGAATGACTTTTTTGATAATTATAACCTAGGATCGTGTTAATTATTCTTATGTGTACGGACGCCCTTATGCAACGTCCTACCTAGTTCTCTACTCAATAAAAGGGTTATTTTATTTAGTTGATTAAAACTCTAGAACGAAGATAAAAATAAATATAACCACTCCAATAAAATATATTCACTAAAATCATTAATCCTTTTCCTACAACAGAATTAATTCCGGGAAATACCCGTAAAGTTGCTAACAAAACTAGCAAAATTTCTATCAAAGCAACAATTGAACCATAGTGCTTTGGGTCCCAATAAGAAATAGGGCTAATAAATCTATAATTAGTGAAAGGAAAAAAGTGTCTGTGAGCATCATCATTATGTACTGG
This sequence comes from Okeania sp. SIO2F4, assembly GCF_010672385.1. Classification (GTDB taxonomy): domain Bacteria; phylum Cyanobacteriota; class Cyanobacteriia; order Cyanobacteriales; family Microcoleaceae; genus Trichodesmium. Next base: position 1,861 of record NZ_JAAHGT010001082.1, on the reverse strand, counting down.
CAAATCTAGTAGAGAATGCAAGACTAAACTAATACAGATTACTTGCATAATTTGCCAATCAAAATAGTAGGAAATTAGCAATCCAATTATAGCCAAAGGAATAGAATGAAAGATGGCAACAAAATTTTGGATTAATGGTTGATAATATGCTTCTGACCAAATTTTTGTCTCTGGTAAACGAGCAATAAATTTTGCCCAAAAGTAGAAAATAAAGATAGGAATATCGGGTAAAATTCCACCAATTACAATAGCAAGATTAGCTTGTGGTAATTGAGGTTTAGTAAGAAGTGCGAGATTAATAATGGCATGACTTGGTGTATTCATTAGACAAGAGGGAGGTAGGGAGTAGGGGCATCTATGCGAATCCCCCGTACGGGAGTAGGGGGAAATAATTGATTATTTCTGTAGGATAATTGATTTTATTTTTTATTGTTGGAGATGTCTATTAGACATCTCCAGAAAATAAATTTGCCCTTGATTTAGTATAAGTAAGAGAAGTAAAAGTTACTCAAAAAATCATTTTCCGTGCCTTTAATGAATAAAAATAAGTATGATAACTTTTATATTCCTTCCTTTTCAGGAATAGTCAAATTCTCAATCTAATTCCTGATTGCTATAGAGTGTAGGGAGCAAGTATGATGTCTCCTCAAATGCCGATCGGAAAAAAGCTCCCTAATCTCTGAAAGTAGATTTATTACACTGATTAAATTATTGGGTAACCATACAGGAATTTTTGTGAATAAATCTGGTTTTTGCTGATTTATATTTTGTTAGATAGTTACAGCGGATTTGATCTTAGTATGGTACAGCTATGACAGTCAAGGTGTCTGTGTTACAAGGGTTTTATCATTAATATTTGTACTTCACATACTTGGCACTGTAAGTTGATTTCCATTTACCTATTTAAGCATTTTCCTAAATCTAATAATTTTCTATTTTGACTGATTTTTTGATTCATTTATGATGAGTTTCTGTTTTCCCATTCTGATAAAGCTACATCAATTAAATCATCTATAGATTTAGACTTAATAGGTTTTCCTGTAATTTTTTCATACATTTCTAGATACCCTTCAATTTCCTAGTATCCTGTTTCACCTCTATAACCATAGTGACTGGGAATTTTGTATGCTAAAGCTGTCTTCCAATCTTCAGTTAAGATTGAAATTTTAATGCTTTTTAGATCGTTATATTGGTTGCGCATATATCTTCGTAATGATTTGAAATTCCCATATGGTAAATACAAAAACATTTCTAAACTAGGGGCACTTTTTGGAAATTGAAATCCTCCTAAAAGTTTGTGTGCTGGTTTGCAAAGTTCACCGTCTTTCTTTTTTTGACCGTAAGTAATAGTAACATTCGTGCTTTTTTCCCCAATAGATTTGTCAAATCTCAGAATTTTTTCTCGGAGCTTCAAGACAATATCTTGTTTTTCAATACTTTCATTTTCTAACATTCTTAAAAGTGATTTAGGTGGTTGAGATATAGTAATTAAATCGGGTGTGGGTTGATGGGCAAGAATAATTTTTTCTTGAGGATAAGGAATCTGAATTTTTGAGAATAAATTTCCACCTGTAGTCTTGAGAATAAAGTTAAGCTGGTTTGCCGATTCAAGAATTTCAAATATCATAAATTCAAACAAAAGCTGATGATGTTTTCTATCAATGAAATTATGTCTATGAAAAGAAGGAGCGATCGCTATTAAACGAATTCGCCTTTGATAGTCTATATCTGTAGCAAATGGTTTTTCATTGCACAAGTTATCATAATAACGAGTAAGCTGCTGAACTACATAACGGTCTTCAAGATTTTTCAATTCTATTATTGCTAGTTGTCGTTCTTCAGATATTGCTAAAATATCTGA
>NZ_JAAHGT010001081.1 GCF_010672385.1 Okeania sp. SIO2F4 | reverse complement strand
TGTCGATTGGAGGCAAGCGTTTGCTAGCGCAAAGCTTCACTAACGCGTAGCGTCCCGGAGGGAACGGAGACCTCGCCATCCCATCCTGACGGACAGCTTCGCTAACGACCGCTTTTTCTCCTTGCTCATGAGAAGCTTTAAACCTTTGGGGATAATAATTAATAATTAATTATTAATTATAGAACTTACGCAAAAAAACGTTTTTTTGTCATTGCGAGGGGCAGCGAAGCAATCTCAAACGTCGATATTTCCTTCCCCATGCGTAAGTCCTGAATTATTAATTATCCATTGTAAAGAAGCTGATAGCTGATAGCTGACCGCTGAATGCTTACGACTGACTTAACCCAACCCATTCATAAAATTCAATCATTTCTGACGAACAGTGGGAGCAACTACCACATTTTTCTCCTTTCATCAGACGAATTCTTCCTTTATTAATTAGTCGTTTGAGTAAGGGACGTATAGCATCAGTATCCATCTGAAAATGCAAAGCCAACTCAGCTAAGGATATCTTGCCACATTTTTGTAAATAACCTTGAATATCAGTTAAAATCATAATCAGGGAATAGGGAATAGGGAATAGGGAACAGGGAATAGGGAATAGGGGAAAGTAATTGATAATTTACAGTGGTTTTCACTTCGGTAGACCACAGTAGGGGCGAGCAAGCGAATCGCCCCTACAGAGTTTTGGTTGTGACGTGAGGTCATCAATCTCAGAAGCGTTGTATGGATAAGAATTGATTTGATTTTGGATTTTTGGAGACATCTATTGGGAATCCACAACCAATTGATTCTGTCTCCTGTATTCTACCTCCTGACTGATAACTGATAACTGAAATGACTCCTTCTTCAAGTAGTTTGTTGCTGACTTCTTAACCGAACAGGTTGAGCTAATTTCATCATAACCAAGGTACAACCCGTAAATACCAATGAACCTACAATCCACATCAAGGAAAAGGCCGGATGTTGTCCAAAGGTACAAACTTGATAGAAGACAGTAGCTACAATATATGCTAATCCTGTTGTCCACAAGGCCACAAACAGCATCCATCCAATATTAGTTTCTCGATAAACAGCCGCCGTTGCTGAGACGCAGGGGAAGTAGAGCAGCACAAATAGCAAATAAGAAAATGCCCCTACTTTGCCATCAAACCGCTTCACCATTGCCCCAAATGTTCCTAACTGTACTTCCTGTTCCTCAGCCGCAGTTTCTACGTCTTGAGTCTCCCCAATATTTAACCCCAGGGGATCGAGTAGTTGATTGGGTAGATCGGCTAAATTAGCGGGAATGGTCGCAAATGCTTCTCCAATACCTCCCCAGAAGCTAAAACCTTCTTCTTCAGTTTCTGCATCGGGATTATCTTCTTTGGCTAATTGTCCGTAAATCGAATCTAGGGTTCCTACCATGGCCTCTTTGGCAAAGACTCCAGTGAAAACTCCCACCGTTGCTGGCCAATTTTCCTCTGTAACTCCCATGGGACTAAAAATAGGGGTGACAGCTCGACTGGTGCTACTGAGAACAGATTGTTCGCTGTCTTGGTTGCCAAAAGAGCCGTCCATACCAATAGAGTTTAACAATCCCAAAACTATCACCATCAAGACAATAACTTTGCCAGCTTTCCACAAAAATGCTTTTAAGCGTTCCCAGGTTCGGATTAACACCCCTTTCATTCGGGGTAGATGGTAGGGCGGTAATTCCATGACGAAATGACTTACTTCTCCTTTGAGAAGGGTATTTTTCATCACAAGTCCTGTAAAAACCGCTGCCAAAATGCCCAACAGATAAAGTCCAAACACAATATTTTGTCCGCCTATAGGGAAAAAAGCTGCAGCAAAGAGAGCATACACGGGAAGCCTCGCCCCACAAGACATGAAGGGATTCATCATAATAGTCATTAGGCGATCGCGGGAATTTTCTAAAGTTCGTGTAGCCATAATTGCTGGAACATTACAGCCAAATCCCACTAACATTGGTACAAAGGATTTTCCTGGCAATCCCACTAACCGCATTAACCTATCCATCACAAAAGCAGCTCGCGCCATATATCCTGAATCTTCCAGAATTGACAAAAACAGGAACATAAACCCAATTACGGGGATAAAAGTGGCAACAGTTTGAATCCCTCCCCCAACTCCATCAGCTAAGAGAGCAATTAACCACCCTGGTATACCCATTCCTTCCAGAAGATTAGCTAAACCATCAACAAAAATCGTGCCCGCAGCAATATCAAAGAAATCAATAAAGGCAGCACTGACGTTGATGGTAAACAGAAACATGACATACATGACTAAAAAGAAAATGGGAACCCCTAGCCAACGATCGAGGACAATCCGATCTAAGCGATCGGAAATTGTACTACTGGCTTCACCAATGCGTTCGGTAGCTCCTTCAGTTAATTGGCGAATAAAACCATAACGACTGTCGGCAATGATGATATCAATATCTTCCCCCAATACCTGATGGATTTGGCGACGATTTTTAACCACAATTTTTACCAAGTCTTTACCCCCTAATTCTGGGGCAACTTTGTCTTCATATTGCAGTAAATTTAAAGCCGTCCAGCGAGGTTCAACAATGCGTTTGCTACTGTTTTCAATGATATAGGGAACCAATTCTGCTAAAGCATCTTCAATCACTGCTGGATAAGCAACATAGCTCGGCGAAGGACTGATATTTTTCACCAGTTCTCCCACCGTATCCAATAAGGGTTTGATTCCTTCTTCTCTAGCAGCATTCATCGGGATAACTGGACACCCTAAGCGTTTTCGTAAGAGTTCGGCATTAATGGAAATACCTCGGTCTTGGGCTACATCCATCATAGGCGAACAGGTTGAGTGGTGGAAATTTGAGGATGAACGTGATCAACTGTTTGCCCAGGGATTGACTCCGCCAGTTGCTGAGCCCCTGTTGCTTGGGGTGACCAAGGCTTCGCTGTCTACAGAAAGCTTTATTTCTGCGGCATCCTTCCAGGAGACGACGAAGGTGCTTACCAATGCCGCAATGGCTGGCAGGATTGACGAACTTGCC
>NZ_JAAHGT010001080.1 GCF_010672385.1 Okeania sp. SIO2F4 | reverse complement strand
TCTGACAACAGGTAACACCAAATATCAAAAGTTTTGCTATATATCTTTAGTAGTTAGGAGTCAGAATGATAAGAAGGAGTTAGGAGTCAGTAGTAAAGACACTGAGGAGTTTGAAATGGGAAGTATGTTGAGATGAAAATCTGGTATTAGTATAGACGCTTAGAGCAAAGTCAAACATAGCATTCTTTTTGATAATTGCTATAATATTATTTCCAGTTGAATACTTATCAATAAATAACAGGAAACGGACAATAGTTATAAAGAAAAGGAAGTAGAGAGAGGAGAAGGTTTTTTTGATAACTAATTATCCGGAAGTAATATTTCATAAAGTCAGAAGTAAAAATTAGTGGGAGATTGAAACTTCCCACTAATTTTAATCTGCTCAAATGAAATTTATAGCGGGGGACAGATGAAGTTAGAAGTTTGAAATGCTCAGTCAGAAGTAATTAAGAATTAGTCAGAAAATTAGTGACTCCGAAAACTGAAGCTTTAGGAAAACTTCGCGCCTCCTGATTTGCCTAATGGGGATCTTAAACCCTATTTCAACGCCGACAAAATAGAAAGTCAAATTTTCGGGCAAATTTTCTGAAAAACTTCTGAAGGATGACTTCCTATTTCTAACTTTCCTAGGGAATGCTGCGCGACATGAATGCGCAGCAAAACGAACGAAGCGATAACGCTTCGCCCAAGCAATAGTCAATAGGAAATAGGGTAAGAGAAAGATGATTAGATTTAGATAAAGCTTTTAGCAATTTTTAATTTCAACAATTTTGTAAATATACCAGCGCGCACTGCTATAACAGACAATAGAGGGAAAAATTTCAGACTATTTATCTATATTTATGTTTATGATTTTTGATAAATTATTGAGGACTACTATTTTGACTGTTATAGCAATTACCAGTAGTTAGATTTTCTATTTCTAAATATTATTTGTTAGAGTGAATGCTCACTATTTAGTAACTTCTGTTATAAATGAAGATTATTTTTTCCAGCTACCAACTAGAGCAAGACTTTTGATAATTGATATTATACCAGGCGCGATAAATGTTGGCTACAAATAGTTAGATTATTTCTTAGGAAGACCGAATCACAAAGAAGAAAATCTAAAGTTTTTTTATAGCTCTCCTCTATTTTTAGTCAAATAGCCATTAAAATAAATTCTTTTAAACACTCAAGTTTATTGCTAATATTCTTTTTTCACGATTAGTATTACTTGGTAAGCATTCAGCTCTTAGCACTCAGCTATCAGATGCATGAATGAATAATTCCTTCTCAGTAAATAAGGAGCGTACTTTGGCAGTAACTTCTAATTCTATCTTAATTTTTTAATTGCTTTTACTTCCTCCTCTCATCAATAGCTGATAGCTAATAGCTGATAGCTAATAGCTGATAGCTGAATGCTTAGATTACTTGTTCACAGATCCGGTGTTTTCTCAAAGTTGAGAGAATCTCACAACTCAAATAAAATTACTATAGTTATACCCACATTTCTCTCCCTTTGTGAAGTACATTTATCTTTTTTATTCCTATTTTGTGTTGCCTCTCTTGGTCAGCATTCCTTTGCGTCTTGAGCACCCCGTGGGGTTGCACCGCTGTTGCCTAAAACAAACGAATTTTCACCTCATTCCTAATGGGAATTGCTATAGTTAACCATCAATAAATACCTGAAAAAAATCACCATCAAATAGTAATAACCATATCTAACATTAATTGTTGCCAAACATCCGAAATTGTCAAAGCATAAGCATCAAAATCATAACCATATTGTTGATAAAGACTATTAAAGCTATCCATCCAATATTCAATAGTTTTTGTCATAGATAAAGGAGTATATTTCCCAGCTTGTCTTAAATATTTACCCATCTCAATTAAATCCCCATTTCGATGCGCCTGCCATGCTAACCAACTCAAAGTATAATAACGAGATTTTCCCTCTAATTGACGAATAGATTTTGATAAATTTGGTCTACTAAAAAAGTTATCTAAAACAGACATCATACTGGTAGCTTGTTGAGTAAATTTTCTCGTAGCATTGCGATGATGTTGACGATAACAATAAGTAACTTTTGGCAACCAAACTGCCTCACAACCATTAATAGATAAACGCAAAACTAAATCGATATCTTCTCCATGATGCCAACGAGTATCAAAACCTCCGGCACTTTTTATCCAACTTTTACGAAACATCATAGAAATAGTTACAGGTTTCCAAACTACCCAGGTTTCTAAATCTAATTCTAGAGAGTTATGCCATAATTCTATATCGGAAATTTTCTCTCCTTTTTCATTAATTAAACGCCATCCACTATGCACAATTCCCAGAGAGGGGCGACTATCAAAAATAGCTACTTGTTTTGCCAGTTTATCTCGTAGGAAAAAGTCATCAGCATCTAGGAAAGAAATAAATTCTCCCCGCGCCATTTCTAAACCTAAATTTCTGGCGTGAGAGACTCCTTTATTTTCTTGATAAACATAACGAAGTTTATCTAGATAAGGTTCTAAAACTTGGCGAGTATTATCAGTAGAGCCATCATCAATAACTATTATTTCATAAGACGTATAAGTTTGGTTAAAAATACTAGCGATCGCCTCCAAAATATAGTGACCATTATTGTAGGTGGCAATAATTACACTTACTCTCGGCACAACCGGATTAAAAATATTACTAATTAATTTTTTCCATTCTGGTAACTGACTAAAACTATAAGGATTAAATTGATTGCCTTCTTGACTATCTAACTTAGTAAATAATTCTATCCAAGTACAAATTGCTGCTGTAGGAGAGTCAGAAGTATAACTCAAAGACTTCTGCAAATAAGTAGCCATTTCTGAGAAATTACCAGCTTTATATAAACGCCAACAATTCCAAAGTAGAGACCGATATTTTATCTGGTTTTCTATTTGACGTATGGAAGTAGGCAAATTAGGTTTCTGGAAAAAGTCATCTAATAATTTTTCTAATTCATAAGTAATTTTTTCTCTATTTTTCAACCCAGAGACACTACTATTCCGCTGTCGATAACAAACA
>NZ_JAAHGT010000108.1 GCF_010672385.1 Okeania sp. SIO2F4 | reverse complement strand
ATACTGAATATTAAGCACTCTAGCGACCTTGGAATGAGAATTAAATAAAGTCCAGAATTTTGTTGAAAGAACTCATATAAAATCCAGTTGAACAGTCGTCCGCAGCGACGAAGCGGAAGCAATCTCCGCACACCCCTGAGATTGCTTCCTTCCACAAGTTCCAGTCGCAATGATTTGGGTATAGTAATTATCCGGATTTGATATCAGATGATATGGAGTTGAGGCAATTTAACTTGTGTAGATAATAAAATCCTCATTCCTAAGTACCACTAATGGCATTTCCAACTCATTCTTTGGTTGAGATAATTTCATCAGAAAAAATTTTAATTCTACAGTTATTTGTCAAAAAAATGCGAGCCAAAATACGAGATACAGAAATCTATTTTGATATTGAAGGTGCTGCCCTAGTTCCAAATGGCGATGGGATGCGAGAAAAACCAATTGCTTTTGTAATTCATGGCGGTCCGGGTGCAGACCATACTTCTTATAAACCAACTTTTTCTCGTCTCAGTGAAAAATTACAATTAGTTTATTTTGACCACCGGGGACAAGGGCGATCGGCAAGGGGGGCAAAAGAAAGTTATACCCTAGATAATAATGTGGAAGATATGGAGGCATTACGCCAATATTTAGGGTTAGAAAAAATCGTAATTATTGGTACTTCTTATGGTGGAATGGTTGCCCTTAGTTATGCAGTGCGTTATCCACAAAATGTTCAATCTTTAATTGTCATTGCTACTGCTGGAAGTTATCGTTTTTTGGAATTAGCAAAAGTTAATCTAGCGGAAAAAGGAACAAAAGAACAACAAGCGAGCGCTGAACTTTTATGGGATGGTAACTTTGAAAATGAGGAGCAACTAAAAGAATATTTTCAGATAATGATGCCTCTGTATTCTATCACTTATAAACCAGAAACACCAGGAAAAAGTTGGAACCGAACTATTTTATCTCCCGATGCTATTAATGTTGCCTTCGGTGGCTTTTTGCGTTCTTACAATGTTTTAGATCAACTACATAAAATTACCGCTCCGACTTTAGTAATAGCAGGAAAACATGATTGGATATGTCCCCCAGAATTATCAGAAGAAATTGCTAAAGCTATTCCCAATGCTGATTTAAGAATCTTTGAAAATAGCGGTCATTTAATTCGGGTTGATGAACCAGAAGCGCTTCTGGATGCGATTATTGGGTTTTTGGTTTACAAAGGATAAAAAAGAAAGGTTGGAAGTCGAGTAGTTTTTTTAGGTGAGAATGAAACTGAAACTACAAGAGTAGCGATCGGAATATATTGCTCGGAATGCCTAATTACAGAATTCCTAGGGGTGAATTAGGGTGATTCGTAACCTACCATTATTACCTCATTTAGAGGTTAATTAGGATGATGTTTACAATAGACATTAGATGGTGCGTTACATTTCATTTTCATGTTGCGCAGCAAAACGCACCCTACAAGAGCTAATTACAGAATTCGTAGGGCCAACTATAGAAGTTAAATAATTGGACAAATATTATAAAAGAAAGGCCATCGCTTTTTTAATGGCTTCTTCTCCTCATTGAGCGATCGCCATATCAATAAAGGCACTAAAACAGCCACAAAATATGGTGCAAAAGAGTTTTTGGCTTTGAAGTGGGTTGAATAGGGTGAGTCGAGAGAAAAAAATTAGTGCTAACTCGAAAAATTCAGAAATTGGCTTTTGGGATCGTCTTAAAGGTGTAGAGACAAAAAAAGAGAAATCTGATTTTGTTCGATATCAAAAAAATCAAGTTTTAAAGGAGATGAAATCATGGTGGATTCAGCAACTATTTCTTTGGCAAATAACGCTATCAATAGTCAGTTAGAACCAGTTGCTAACAAACTTCGACAACTCGGAATTCCTGGACTAGAAAGTGTTCTAGAAGAAGGGAAATTCAACATTCACAACATGGTAGTTAATGATGTTAAATCTCAAGTAATTCCTGTCCATTGTAAGTTAGCAGCATCCTTTGGAAAATTAACTAAAGACTCTTTTAAGTCGATGGATGAAGAACTCAAAATTCTCCTCGGAGCAACAGTAAAAGAGTTGCAAAAAACTCCATGTGATCAATTATCTTGGGATCAAGTTATTTCGATCTTTAGTCAGAACGCTTTGATGGAACGCATGCATGATTCCGAAATCCATAAATCTGACAAATTAATCAAGAACTTGGGAACATCTGCGTTCAACACTGATGGTTCACCAGATCCAGCTATTGTCGAAGAAGTACATGGTTGGTTTAAGAAACTGCTCAACAATGATCAAGATATTCTCAATGACACGAAAATTGATATTGATATGCTGGCGATGATAGTAGCACAATCAGGCGCAACAATTAATTCTTTTGAGTCATTTTTTGCTAAAGACGAATACCATAAAAGGAAAGTTGTTGATATTGGGATACTCAGATTCCCTGACATTGACCATCCATTTGTGAAAGTTTACCGAATTCAGCTAACTGCTTGGAGTCACTCTTCACGGGTATTATTTGTTCAACATGATAGCAACGGAATTACTGGGGAGTTTAATGCTATTCAATACAAACCCCGTGAAAGTGTTATTGGAAAACTCAAACAAGAAACCATCGAAAAAGCGACTGCTGAGGCAGAATCTTTATTCGATTAATTAGACCTCTGTCGAATTGAGGTGTTTTGATCTTTTCTTATTGTCACAAAATACCGATCAAAAAACGACGTTATTGCGAGTCGAAGCATTTATTTTTCTAGGTCGTTACATTTAATAGTCCAAATTATGGGTGGAATTAATGATCTGATAAATCCCTTCGACTCTTAGCGTCGAAATGCACTAAAAATCTCTGGGAAATATTTACTCAATTGAAAATTGATAGAGATCTATCTTGAGAACCAGTTCTTTTTATAAATTAATAAATTAATCGAGGAAAAACAATGTCTTCTAGAACCACAATTGACACTTATTTAAGTGCCTATGCAGTCAAACCATCATACTTTGAGGGGGATTTCGTAGATCAATCTAAATTAACCAAAAAATCTTGGATTAAAAACCCTGATGGCAGTGATCTTAAATTAAATGGATATTGGCATAATTCAGGATCAACATCTGTCACAGACAATTATTTTGTTGTTCAAGGTATCAATGGACAGCATGTAATGCCCGAGATGGTTCACCAAATGTTAACCAGTCTTTGCCAAACATATTTTCAGGAAAAGTATCCAGATTATTCTTATGGTTTCGTTTATTTTGCTTCTGATAGTTCAATGGGATATGAATACCCTGCAATTAGTCCAACTGATGAGAAGAACATTTCAGCCGAACCAAATGTTTTTGAGTATGAGAAAATATTACGATACGCACTTGCCTCTAGTATTGCATATTCGATAGAATCAGGTGATTTTTCAATATTAAATAATGACTATTATGCATCACTTATGTATAATAACTCAACTAATGAATTAGATATAGTTAAAGCACAACAAGGAGAAAATGGTTTATGGGCTTTGGCTATAAAAGTTCCAGCTATTCCACAGAAACAACTTGAAGAAGAAATTATTATCGCTTATAAAGGAACAAGTAATCCTGGAGATATAAAGCAAGATTTTTGGTTAACAATCCAAAATTTCTATGAAAAAAATCAAAATTGGCAACAAGAATCTTTCAATTTTTGTTACGATGTAATTCAAAACCATGTTCCTAATGATTCATCTATACAGATGGGATACACAGAATTAGATGGAAAAAATAATATCGTTCTTACTGGGCATTCACTGGGTGGCTATACTGCTATTCAAACTGCTACTAGGTGGGGCTTAAAAGCGAGAACATTTAGTGCTCCTGCAACTAAAATTATTGATCAGTTGAACAAGACATTTAGTAATACGATGTATTTTAATAATTGTATAAATTTCGTGCGAAAAAACGATCTTGTCGTATCTGCTTCTGGAAGACATAGCGAAAATATGGTTTATTTTCCCAGCACAGGAGGATTACCATTAAGTAATCATCGCTTAGGACTCTTTATTGATGATATTTTAGGTCCACTAGCTGAAGGGCCAGGCAATGACTCTAACATATCTCCGACTAATATATACGTTACACCTACAGTAACTTTAGGATCTGGGATATCAGATCGTATCAATATTTGGGGCAAGCCTACTAATCATTAAAAAGTGCGATCGCCGATTTTGTAGGTTGGGTTGACAAAAGGAAACCCAACACTGTTTTATCTATTTAAGGTGTGTTACTTCGGTGACGCACTTTTTACCTATCTTAAAATGCAAAAAGAGAACTCCCGTTATATTTCTCCCGAAAAAAGGACTCATGGAAATTAACGATAGAATTAGTAGTAGATAGACACAGCTTAAGTAAAGGTTTAGTGGACTGTTTCATCTTAAATATTGCAATAAACGTAGGTTGGGTTGAGGAACGAAACCCAACAAAAATAAGGCGCGTGTTGGGTTTCACTATCGTTCTACCCAACCTACAGCTTTAGGCGTGTCAGTCCACTACAACAGAGGCGATCGCACTGATAATGATTGATACATAGACGATCGCCTTTCTAAATACCTTAAGCAACTCCCTGATTTTTACCTATGTCAGACAAACACCGAGTATAATAACACCGTCCATTCGGATTATTTGGGTACTCCTCAGTAAACTTCTTCAATATAGCCACACTTTTTGCCGACTCTCCTCGCAACCGATAATACTCAGCCTTTAACTGGTGAGCATCAGCAGAGTGGGGAGCCAGTTTCAATACAGCATTAACCATCTTTTTAGTCTGCTTCCCCTCCTCACCTAATACTAATTTCATCCGGCAACGATACGCCAACCGTCGTTTTAAAACTGAGTAATCATCAGGAACTAACTCTTCTGCTCGACTTAACCTCAACTCCGCCTCCTGAAAATGACCCACTGCTAAGAGTGCGTCATAACTGTGAATCAAGGCAACAATATCATCTGGCTGAATTGACAAGATTTGCTCAAAAGCTCTCAATGCAGCCTCAGCATTATTCAGTTCCATCTGAACTCGCCCTAACGCCAACCAGTGAGACGGATTTTCTGGCTCAGAAGATGCAGCTTTCTCAAACATTTTTACTGCTTTGTCAGGGTGAGAGCGACAGACTTCTATCAAACCCTGGATATGATGACCAGTAGCAAAATTACTAGATAATGGCAAGGCTTTGTCATAAATCTTAATTGCTTCAGTCACCCTTCCCATCAACTGTAAAAGCTTCCCCAGTTTCAACCCCACCTGAATTAATTGAGGTTGTCGCTCAATAACTTGGTGATATTCCTCAACAGCTAGCTCCCAGTTTCCACTTTCATAGAGCAGATCGGCTAATTCCAACCGTTTCTTCCATCCAGAGGGATACTGCTGCACATATTTAGTTAAGGTTTTCAATTTCTGCTGTTGTCGGGTGGGTTTTTTCTCTAATACCAGTTGTACATTTAACTCGACCTTTGAAGATTGGGATAATTTTACTAAACAGGGGGTAAAAACAGAAGCTGAAATCTTAGCTAAAGATACTCTTTCCTTACTTTTTTTCATTTTCAAGTTTTTTAGTGGTAAATGGCAAAGGTTATGTTATACTTAAATGATTAGGTAAACTTCCCGCCGATTTTAAGCCTGCTCTTGAAGATAGGTTACAGCCCATGGGGCAGTGGTATATGCGTGAAGCACCGAAGCTTGTCTCCAGAGCTGCTAACCTCGGTTTAGGTAAGTTTGGGTAAGTTCAGCAGAACGGCTAGTGTTTCTAGACATATTGCTGTTACCTGATAATTGATTTGCTCAAAATTGCACTCTGTTGTCATCGAAATAGGAGATGGAATTACTGATTTTTCGGATTGAAATTCATCCAAAATCTCATCGTCTCCAACCTCTTTTAACAAGAGAGGAGAATCATCTATTCCTGATAGATATTGCTTCAATTGCTTTTGCAGAATTTCTCGCCCCTGTTGGATGCGTTTGTAAACGTTATCCACATAGAGACCAAGTTTTTTAGCAATGTCTGGGTAAGACATATCTTGGTAAAAATGCAGAATAAAAGGCTCTCGGAGTCGGGGAGACAGAGCCTCTATTTGACGGCGGATATACATTCGTAACTCGCGACGGAGAATAGCTGACTCAGGAGAATACTCACTAGAAGCTAATGTCTGGTCTTCTCCCACTGCCATTTCTTCAATACTTTCAACACCCATTGCACCTCTGTGACGTTTTCGATGCAGATCTACACAGAGGTTATGAGTCATTCGAGTTAACCACGCTTTGGGATTAGTAATTTTTTCGGCGTAGCGTGGTAGTTTTTCCCACGCCTTTATTCTGGCAAGACTTAATGCTTCTTCCGCATTCGTGCGATCGCCTCCCATCCAAGTTATGCAGCGACCGTAAAGATAGTCTTGATACAATAACCATAACTGCCAAAAAGCGGTGTGTTCGCCAAGAGATATACTTTTCAACAAATTATTCTTGTCTAATTCTGTTTTGGTTTTAAGTTTTTTTAAAGGAATGGAGCGAACTATATCGGGAATTTTCTGACCTGGAAAAATACTTAGGGTCATTTATTTTAATCCTTGGTGTAAGTATTAATTCGGATGTAAATATTGTTCAATAATTAATTATTAATTGTTCAATAATTAATTATTACCTCTTCTTAAAATAGATAGGATTGAGCAAAATGATTTTTTTTTCTTCTCAAGGGGAGATTGGATATGGCGAGGAGACCTCGCCATCCCATCCTAACGGAATGCTCCGCTTTCCGACCGCTTTTTTCTCCTTAAAAGGAGAGGCTTTAGACCTTAATTATTCGGTAATGCAGAGCGCAAAGCCTGGGATAAGTAATACCGTTTCACGGAAGTCAAAAGTCGTAGGGGTGATTTCCTACGGAATGCTCCTAATTACGCGAATCACCCGTACAAAAGTTAAAAGTAAGATTTTATCAGCTCAAAACTTTTACGCGCTCAGTAGATAAATTTCAGGAAATTATTTGACATTTAAAGTTTGAAACTATTTGTGACACCTTTAAAGTGAACTGGTATGAGCAAGTCGTTCCAACTTTAAGGAGCGATATAGCTACGCGCTTGCTGCACATTTCATCTTGGCAATAGCCAAAACGCTAACTCTGACCTTTCTGCTTCTGTATTGCCTTTGCGACTATGAAGTCAAATCTAATTGAAATAAGGGCGTTGCTGAAGCACGGGTATGATTTTGAAACTAGGGAGTAGGAAGTAGTTCTAATAAATAGTTAGGGAACAATTAGTCTTTGAGATAAATATTTATAATTCATACCTAGGTTATGCAACGCCGAAATAGGTGACCACCAAAACTTACTATTACCTCAGTCTGTTCCTAGATTTTCCTGAAACCCTTGTAGGAGGCTGGGGAGGGGGGGAGGAGGGGGAAGAGTGGGGAGTAAGAATCTTGTCTACATTCCTCAAAAAAGTGTATTGAATTAGACACTTTTCTCTGCAAAAAGCCGACGTCAGACTTACACATAACTTCTATTTAATGTCTACGTTTTATGTTAAGAAAGATGTTGATCGTGCATAGCTTTCACGCGGGGGGTAAGGGGGGATAGTTGTGGGGTTGGGGGGTTAGGTTTTTTACCCACAATTTTAGTCTAGACGAGCTACTAGATTATGCAACGCCGAAATAGGTGACCACCAAACTTACTGTTACCTCAGTCTGTTCCTAGATTTTCCTTGATCCACTACTGAATAGTTTGTATCTCAACCTTGTTTCACTACAAATAATCCTAACTAATGTCTATTTGCAGTGACGAAAAATGACATTTAATTGCAGATTGAATCTTGACTAACTCTTAAAATGAATTTCACAATAGTCAATGTGAATTTTTTTTTCACATTCGGTACAAGAACAGAAAAATCAGAAAAGATGATGAATCTTAGACTAGGAAATGTTTTTCTAATTGTTCCCTGTTCCCTGTTCCCTATTCCCTATTCCCTGCCATATATAATTTTCAACGGAGAGGGTGGGATTCGAACCCACGGAAGGTCTCCCTTCAACAAATTTCGAGTTTGCCGCATTCGACCACTCTGCCACCTCTCCCTAATTCAGTTATTAGTTATCAGTTATCAGTTATCAGTATCCCCAGCTAAAGTTAAAGGTCTGAGACCTTATTTTTTGGTCAAAAGTCTTTTGGGACTTTGGCCATTAAGATGAACAAAATATATTTTGATTATAGCGTTTTAATGGCTAATGCTAATAATGTACACCTATCTTTATTTCTATTCCTTATTCCCTATTCCCAGTTAAGTGTTCCCTGTTCCCTGCTATATCAAAGAAAAGAACTATCAACCTGATCTGATTGTAAAGTAGTTTGAAAGCCTGTAACAGGAGTCCATTGAATCGCACCATCACGACCTGTCCAAAATAGAGGAATATTATTTTCCTGAAAAAATTCTATCATATCTGGGTGGACAGAATTTGCCGAAGCGATCGCTACTTCTGGCCGAATTATATTCAATAATTCTGGATTCAGCTTATTTCCAGGCCACCAAAGTACCTGAGTCTGCTGAAAACTTCTTGCTGCTAATAACTTACTCTGCTCGGACAGTTTAGCATCTCCCAATAATAACCAACTTTGGCCATGAATCATAAATTCTACAATTGGGGTCTCAGAATTAATTAATTTCATCTGTGTAGAACCCAACTCAAGATTTTGATGATTTACCACAGTGTAGTAATTAGCCTGACTCTTTTGCAGAGCATCAAACACTGGTTGATTATTAGTTTTATAATTCTTTTCATCATCAGCATCTACATCATAAAAAGTTTTAACTCTTAAGCTATCAAAAATATTAGACCAACCCCGACTCAGACCTTTTTGGGAATGAACAGCAATAGACCAATCAATTTTATTAATACCTTGCTGCCGTAAGAATGGTAATACAGTAAACCTGGCTGTATTTTCATCTCCAACATTGACCAGAATTACTTTACCTCGGTCTTGAATCACAAACACTGGTTCTGAGGATGAATCAAGAATCGTAGCTTGAACCACAGAAGTCCAAGTATACCAGAGAGGAATAACAATAATAGCGATCGCCAATATCGCACCCCACTGCCAAAACTTCAGAGGCAACTTTTTCTTCTTACTCTTATTTGCTTCTGGGGGTCTACTTCTCAAAAACCATGTAGCAAAAATCAACCCATATAGCACAACCAACTGATAAACCGATATTGCTCCTACTGCCACTTGATTTCCTGGCAACTTGCTAAAAAACTGCACAATTTCAATCAAAATCCTAACTGGAAAATGCAAAATTCCAGCACTCAAGCTACCTACATAAGGGGAAATTAAAGCCAGCATTGCACTGATAAACCCACCCAGAGTAATTACAGCAACCAGAGGTGCAGTAATAATATTCACCAAAATAGTATAAGGCGAAACCACATAAAATACAGATAGCAATAGAGGTAACGTCCAAATAGAAGCAGCAATAGGAATAGCAACTAAAGATGCAATACCAGAGGGCAACCAATCTAAGCGTTTCATTAAAGGTGGCACCGTTACCAATAATCCTAGAGTCGCCAAGAAACTCAACTGAAATCCTAAATCCCAAATCCATAGAGGATTAATTAATAAAAGCAAAGTAGCAGCTAAAACTAGAGAAGCTAATGGTTTAACCTGGCGTTGGGAAACAATTGCCAGCAAAGCTGCTAAACCCATAAAAGCTGCTCGCAATACCGAAGGCGAACCACCAGTCAAACCCACATATATAATTAAAGTCAAGATACCAAAGCCAAATCTTGCTCCTGAAGACAAATTTTTCGTCAAAGTCAGCACCACGCCTAAAATTAACGAAACATGAAAACCTGATGCTGCCAATACATGAGCTAAACCTACCTGCACAAACTGGTCTCGTAGCTGATAAGACAAATCCACAGCTCTACGTCCTAAAACCATTGCACTTACCAGAGGACCCTCTGGTACTCCCAAAGAACTTACCTGAGCGCGAATAATCCGCTGTCGAATCTTATATAATCCCCAAGCATTACTACTTTCTTGGTTAGTGGTAGTAAGTTTATAACCTGCAACCCCAGCAAAAGAACCTTGTCTAGCTAAATAAGCACGAAAATCAAAGCCTCCAGGATTAGTAGCTGGTGATGGTTTATATAAAGAACCAGTTATTGCCACTAACTCACCAGGATCAATACCTGTTGCTTGTAGAAGGGGTACTGTGACGTAAAGTTTTCCTGTAACATCTTGGTGTACATTTGCCGAACCATCAGTACCAACTATTTCACTTACTTGACCTACTTTTAGCCAAAGTTGTGCTTTTTCTGAGCGAGTCTTGCGGGGAGAGGAAATAACTCTTCCACGAACCGTAACTACTTGTTGTTTAGATTCACCATCAACTGGGATGATTTTACTAATGTCGCTTGCTGTAGGTTGGGGTACTCGAAATTGAAAATAAATACTGGCAAGAAAAGCGATCGCTCCAGCAGTTATCCACAACCAATTTGAATTTAGCAGTGATTGCCTACTTCTTTTGGAGAGTGAATTGGGAAATTCACCACTTCTGAGTAAGTCTTCAGAATTTATATTTTGCTGAAAAGTTGTGATTACTTTAGTTGATCTGCGTAAGTTTTGTCGATCTCTTTGTTGTACGATAATTGCTAATACTAATCCTATAGTTAGTACAGCATATATACCCCAAGGTACAATAGTAGATATTAGCCCCATTATGTAAGCTAGGCAGATGACGATCGCTAAAGCTTGATTCATTTTTTAGTAAGGAATAAGGAAGTTAGACCTTTGTTTGTAGTTGGGTTTTAGCCCCCCTTAAATATTTGGGCTAAAGCCCAACTACGAGCCTGATTATTATGTTAAAAACATTAACGTTTAACTACCATGAACGATCAATAATTTAGATAGCTAAACCTAGTCTTAAACCTAACACTGCATGAACAAACATTATACAAAGTGCAATGCTACCCAGGTAAGCATGAGTAGTCCGCAATGCTGCTTGATTTCCACCAAATTTTGTTAGGGAAATAAAACCGTTTGCTGCCAGCAATGCTAATACAAATGAACCTGTCCAAAAATGAGGACTTTCAAATATTTCTTGTTCCTGCATTACCAGAGATAATACTCCACCTGTGTAACCTAATGCCATAAATAGAAACATAAATGGTGCCATTTTCCGATGATTAGAGCCACTTTCGAGAGCTATTGCTTCATCAGTGACTACTCGTCTACGCCATCCGGTAAAACCAACAAAACTACCCATAGCAAATACAACGATCGCCATCATTAGTGGGTGTCCCCAATGTACGATTGGTTCTGGAATATCAAGGTTGCGAAATATATCAGCTATTGGTTCTAAATATTGTCTGATTTGCATTCTTCTTTTCTCTGGGTTTTTAGTATCAAGTTTATAAGTTTAACAGAACTTAGGCATCAAAACAATAAACCGGGTTTATTGCTCGGATTATTGTTTTTCGCGCTAATGCGAAATTTCATCGATCGACCCAGTTTCTGTACCAGTCATATTTACAGCAGTTTCGGAGGCGCGTGAGGTACAAAGTTTTATTGCCCTAGGGAACACTTAACTGGGAATATAAAAGTAGTCTTATGACTGTACCTCAGCATCCTCATGCATTGCTGTAAGTAAGTTGACCAGGACTTATATCTAATCCGGTAGTATCGGGACAATTCATACCTCGTAGGGGTTTGGTGACCAAACCCGCTAGCAAATTAGAAGTTTTTGCCTCTTGAATGAATTTCCCAACTCCAAAGTAAGCGAATTTGATATTACGCATTTTCTGGAAATATTAGGGTTTGAGATTGCTTCCTATCATCACAATGACTTAATTTCGCAGCTTTTGCCTAAGTTCTGTTTACTGAAAAATTAAGGTTTAAAGCATCTCCTAGAAAGGATAAAAAGCGGTCAAGGGATGGGGATAAAACCTTGCCATATCTAATCGACTAAGAGAAAAAAAATTTCCTTTAATCAATCCTTCTATTACAGAAGAGGTAATTATTAATTGTTAATTATTGAAGGAGCACTCAGCACTCAGCAATCAGCAATCAGCTTATCAGGCGTGTATAATGGGGGATTCAAACCCCCACGCAAAGCGCACCACTAATTTTTCAAATTATAGTGGGGGACTTAAACCCTTGGATTTTTAGCTGATAGCTAAATGCTGAAAGCTAATAGCTAGTTAATTATTGAAGCTGTTTCCACAGTTTCTTTCAACAGTGGGAAGTTAAGACTTTCCCGTTGTGCTAAGTAAAGTTGACCTACTTGTCGAGCTAAATTACGAATTCTGCCAATATAACGAGTGCGTTCGGTGACAGAGATTACTCCTCTAGCATCAAGTAAATTAAAACTGTGGGAACATTTGAGAACGTAGTCGAGACTGGGTAAGACTAATTCTTGTTTTATTAGTTGTTCAGCTTCTTTTTCATAAAGACCGAATAAAGTAAACAGAAGCTCAGGATTAGATGCCTCAAAATTATAGGTACATTGTTCAATTTCTCCCTGAAGGTAAACGTCTCCATAAGTGACGTTATCAGTCCAAGCTATTTTAGTGATAGCATCAACTTCCTGGAGATACATGGCAAGGCGTTCTAAACCATAGGTGATTTCGATGCACACTGGTCGGCAATCTATACTACCACATTGTTGAAAGTAGGTAAATTGGGTAATTTCCATGCCATCGAGCCAAACTTCCCAACCAACACCCCAAGCACCCAGAGTGGGAGATTCCCAGTTATCTTCTACAAATCGAATATCATGATCTTCTGGACGGATACCCAGAGCGCGGAGAGAGTCAAGATAAACATCTTGAATATTATTAGGAGATGGTTTGATTAAGACTTGATATTGATAGTAGTGTTGAAAGCGGTTAGGGTTTTCTCCATAACGCCCATCGGTTGGGCGACGACAGGGTTCAACGTAGGCAACTGACCAAGGTTCAGGACCGATCGCCCGCAGGAAGGTGTGGGGATTCATTGTTCCTGCACCTTTTTCGGTATCGTAAGGTTGAGCGATGAGACAGCCGCGATCGCTCCAGAATTTATTTAAGGTAGCTATGACTGATTGGAAGTTCACTTACTTTTTTTAGGTCTTGAATTTAATTGAAATTATGGCATTATTTTGGATATTGGGAGAAAAATACTCTTTTAATTTTTCCCATTTATCCTATTGTAGGATTTACGCACGCGAAACCTGGTTTCTAGGATAAATCGTTTTTTTTAACAATAGACATCTACGAAAAAACCGGGTTTCTGGGTTTGCCTAAGTCTAGATATTTTCTAACATAAAAAAACTGTATTGTCAACCATAAAAAAAATATATTTTTTACTATAATTTAATCAGGAATCAAAATGAGGTAATTAATAATGATTACATCCCCAGTTGTTGTGCAAAAATCAACAGAATATACTTGAGAAGATTGGATACAAAATCCTCCTGAAAAGAAAGAGTGGGTGGATGGGAAATTATTGGAGAAAAATGCCATGACTTTTAAGCATAGTCGGATTCCAGCTAAACTAGCAACTTATTGGAGAAATTATCTCAACTCTAGCTAACAACAAGGGGAGGTTTATACTGATGTACCTTGTCGGACAAACAAGCAAGGATGTTATCCTGATGTTGCTTATCTTACTCCAGAATTACAAACAGAATTTGGCAATGAAAAAGTCTTACTTCAAAGTTTTCCTTTAAGTGCTGAAATTGTTTCTCCTACAGATTTAGCTGAAGATATTATTGCCAAAGCACAAGAATATTTAGAGTCTGGAGGTGAGGAAGTTTGGTTAGTATTTCCTGAGAAATTTATGGGTAATTGTTGTGACTCAAGAATCGAGACTTATTTTGATTTCTGGGCAAGTTGTTAATACTCAAAAAGTTGGAGATGGTTTTAGTATTTCGGTAGATGAGTTATTAAGTTAATGATGATAATACTGTTTCACAGAAGTTAAAAGTCAAAAGTCAAAAGTAAGATTTTATAGATTCAGAACTTTTTGCTGTGCAACATGAAAGACGCGCTCAGTAATTTCAGGAAATTATTTCACATCTAAAGTTTCAACTATTTATGACATTTTTCAAGTGAATTGGTATAAGTCTTGAAAATTATAAGTTCCTATGCAAAATTAATTACACATCCTATAGACTTCCTGTTCCCTGTTCCCTCACAGGAGTGCGCGTTCCCTCTCTTGGTCAGCATTCCGCAAGCGAGCTGTCGGCGACGCGGGGTCTGACCGCTTGCGTCTGTCGCACCCCGCGGGGTCGCACCGCTGTTCCCTGTTCCCTCTCTCAACTAGGAAATTCCTAAAAGCACAACTACTTACACTGATAGAACTAAGTATTCTACAACTATTTAATTTTATGAATAATCAAATTGTGAAGCAAAAAATACAAGCGACCATCAAAAATATTCAAACTAGAAATGATGGTTCTCCTGTTACTAATTTGAAGTTAGACAGAACTTTAGAGAAAGAAATTGAACAGTTAACAACAGACTTAGAAAGTCTCAATCCTCATCCTCAACCTCTCTTGTATACTCCTAATTTATTAGAGGGTACTTGGCAACTGCTATACTCTACAGCTAGAGAAATCCGTTCTTTAGATTCCCTACCATTGGGGTTAAAAGTAGGTAAAATTTATCAGGTAATTAATGTTGCAAATAAAACATTTTTTAATATTGCTCAAGTACAACATCCTCTGAAATTAATATCAGGATATGTAAAAGTAACTGCTAGTTTTGAACCTGGTATAAATACATCTGGTTTAGCAGATAAACGCATCAATGTCTATTTTGATAAACGTTATTTAGCGATTGAGAAAATTGTAGGTATTGAGACCCCTAAACTAAATCCTTTTAAAGTTGTACAAGCTAACAATCCTCGAGGTAGAGTTGCCACACTCGATATTACTTATTTAGACGAAAATTTCAGAATTGGACGTGGGGGAGATGAAAGTTTATTTATTCTGAATAAAGCAAATGTATAAGTATTCAGCTCTTAGCAGTCAGTTAGTCTCTTACAGAGGAACTGCATTATCAGCAATTAATAATTAATAATTATTCCTAGAGTTAAGGGAGAGTAGTTTGGAAGTAATTTTTTATTTTCTCTCGATTTATCAATTACTTTTACCGAGAAATAAAGGTTTAAAGCCTCTCCTTTAAAGTGGAAAAAAGCGGTCGTTTAGCTGGCGCACAACTTCGCACTTCGGCTGCTCGTCGACATGAAAAGCGGAGCTTGGAGTAGGATGGGATGGCGAGGTTTCCCGAAGAAAGCAGAGCCGCTCCGAAGTGCGCCATATCCAATCAACCAAGAGAAGAAAAAAATTTCCTTTTTAACCAATCCTATCTGTTTTAAGAAGAGCTAATAATTAATTATTAATTATTGAACTCCTGCTTTCATCAAAAAATTATAGTTGATAGCTGAATTTTTACGTCAATGTTTTAGACTAATCATTTTTCTTTCCTGCGGAATGCTGCGCAAACATAACTTTTAATTTTATTTGGAAATTAATTCTTCCTTCCTGTGATAATGAGTATATAACTCATAGCTAATATTTGATGACTGAACGCTTACTTTTCCTTAAATTTATCATAGAAAAGATGGAGTAGGGACGTTGCATGCAACGTCTGTAGGTCCTAGGGAGTAGGGGGAAATAATTGATTACTTCTATGCCATCGTTGATTTTATTTTTTATTATTGGAGATGTCTAATACTAATTCCTCCTCTAAAGGCAATGAATTAATAGCTGATGACTGAATGCTTACTAATTAGAATTGATTAATTTATTTCCTTTATACTTCATAATTATCACAGGAATTTTGAATATTTTCCTGCCTAATTGAGATATACCAAATTTCAACTTTAGAGATTGAGGTAATTCTGCTAAAGAAATAGGAACAAAATCTAAGCGACTGTAAAAATATTCTAATTTTTTACCCAAACATTCCAGATATAAAGGTTTAGTTGCCTGTTGAATCAGATATTTTGTAAGTGTTGTGCCTAATCCACGTTTTTGCCAAGCTTTTACAACTACTAAACTGCCTAATTCTTGTGCATATTCAAAATTACGCAATTGTCCACAAGCAACTAAATTCCCATCAGATTCAATTACCCAAAATTGTTGCCAATGTAATTGAGTAGGGTCAAGTTTAGCAGTTAAAACTAACTTACGGATAGACCATATATCTTTAGCAGATGCAGGTCTGAGATTACAGGAATTTGGTAATACTATTTCTGTCATTTTCAGTTTTAGGGAATAGGGAATAGGGAATAGGGAATAAAAATCAGTATTTAAACTCTACCTTACTATCCTAACAATTGCTGAAATAACTTTTTTAGGGAATAGGGAATAGGGAATAGGGAATAAAAATCAGTATTTAAACTCTACCTTACTATCCTAACAATTGCTGAAATAACTTTTTTAGGGAATAGGGAATAGGGAATAGGGAATAAAAATCAG
>NZ_JAAHGT010001079.1 GCF_010672385.1 Okeania sp. SIO2F4 | reverse complement strand
TCTAATGCCTTGCAAATAAAATAAGCTACAACTGTACAACAATTATTTTTGAGAAAATGATATTTAGTTTTTTCTTCTGATAAATCATTCTGTAAATACTTTTGATAGAACTCTCTAATCCGAGATTCATTTAAACCATAAATAACAATTTTATTATTAGGTTTACTATCCCGGCGATCGCAATCTTTTTTAAAGGAAGTCGATTTTTCTCTAGGAATAAAACTATCGACTATGATAGATTCCAAAGAAGCATATTTCTGAGAATTTGGCAAAAAAGCTATAGAGTTTTTAATTTTAGGATGATGACTTATATAAATTTTATCTTTGGGATTCCTGTCATTAATAACCTCCATAGAAACGTGACCTACATCTAATCCATATATAGCATTATATGCAGTATATCCAAGTGTACCTTTCCAGAAATTAATTATTACTGTCATTTCAGTTATCAGTTATCAGTTATCAGTTATCAATTATCATACCAAATCCGCATTAGTGAGAGTGTATTTTTTTTAAGTTACCGAAAAGTACAAGGTTTAGAAGCGGTCGGAAAGCGGAGCATTGCGTAGGATCGGATGGATGGGTTGCCTAACCATATCCAATCTCCCCTTGAGAAGAAAAAAATTTCCTTTTTAAGAAGAGGTAATTATTAGTTATTAGTTATTAATTATTGAAAGCCTTTTTTGATACCTGGATTTTAGTAATTCCTGAAGTCGGAGGGTTTAAATCTAATTTAATGGTAATTTATGGAATAATTCGAGTTATTTAGAAGTAAAAAAATTTTTTTCGTTATTGTCTTTGATAAGTTCTATTGAGGGAGAAAAATTTTCAACGGTTGTATTAGGAATAGCCATACCTAAAGTAATCGCCCTAGTCGCCATAAACATTGCTAGAGCTAACCATAATATATGATTACTTTTTAACAACCAACCCACTATAGCAAAGGGTAAAAATCCTGCTAAAGTAGCCATTGATGTAGAATTTCGCAATAAATTTCCTGCAGTTAGACCCAGAAAATAACCATCTAACATATAAGCCATACCCCCAAATCCCAAGACAGGTATCAACCAAAAAACATAACTACTGATATTGTTAACAACTTGAGTATGATTAGTCAATAAACCAAATAAAGAAGTCGGGAATAAACAGAAGATTAAGGCGAAAATTAGTCCTATACTTACACTTGCTATGCCTGATGATTTTACTAATACCTTTAATTGTTCTTGATTTCCTTCACCATAACTTTTACCTGCTAAACTTTCTGTGGCAAAAGCTAAACCGTCAATAAAATAAGCGGCTAATGTCACTACCTGTAATAACAGAGTATTAGTTGCTAAAACTAAAGTATTTATGTATGAGCTTAAATTAGTAAATATAGCAAAAGTAGAAATTAGGGCAAAAGTGCGAATCAGAATATCTCGATTGAGAATAAAAGTTTCTCTAATTACTTGAGACTGCCAAATATCTTTGATTAACTGAGGAATTTCTGCCAAAGAGATGAACTTAAAAACACAAATTATGCCTACGACTAAAGTAATATATTGGCTTATTGCTGTAGCACTACCCGCACCGCTACTTTCCCATCCCCAACGAACAATAAAAATATAATCTAAGATAATATTTGTTCCTTTATTAACTACTGATAATAGTAAAACTTTTCCTCCTTGTTCGAGTCCTAAAAACCAACCTATTAATACGAAGTTTAATAAGGTAGCAGGGGCACCCCAAATTAAACTTTGATAGTAACTAATACCACTAGCTTTAACTTCTGGAGTAGCACTAAGTAAACTAAAGCCAATTTCTCGTAAAGGATATTTGAAAATCAGAATTATTGTGGCAATAGCTAGAGCAATTAAACAATTCCGCAGACAAATTTGCTTTACTTCCATATCGTTTCCACTACCTCTAGCTTGAGCAGTTGTACCAGTCGTACTCATGCGTAAAAAGCCAAAAGTCCAGTAAATATAGTTAAATAAAATTGTGGCTAGGGAAACTCCTGCTAAATGATGAATTTCATCTAAATAGCCTAAAAAAGCTAAGTCTACTAGACTTGCTAAAGGCACCATTAAATTAGATAAAATGTTGACTAACGCTAATCTGAGAAAGCCATTTTGAATAACAGATTTCATCATTAAAAAAAAAGGGTCATTTCAGTTATCAGTTATCAGTTATCAGTTATCAGTACCTCTGCAATAAGGAGGCTTGAAATTTAAAATATTCTTTTTTTTATCTCCTTAAAATGGGAGGCTTTAGACCAGAATTTTTCGGTAAGAGCGAATTTAATTCTATAAGGTCAGAAAATTATATTACTATTCGCTGCAATTGATTAAAAATTGGATAATAATTATAGCAGATTCCACTTTAGTGAAGAACACTCATCGCGGGCAAGATGCTATAGCGGGCAAGATGCTATAGCGGGCAAGATGCCCGCACTGGGAACATTTAATTGTTAATATCCGCACTTCTTCTGGGAGGAATCTGCTGTAAATGTCGCTAAAATTTCCAAGTTTTTCAAGATGATTATATTGGCTGAGAATAATAGAGTTGATAAACTTTTTCAACCCACTACCGTAAGAAGTTTGTTGAGAAATAATCATCCTACATTGAGAAAAAGCAGGTCTACTTATAGCACTATATCTGGATAATTAGGTACTGTTTATATTAATCTCTTTTTCCAGATTCTGGTGTTCCCTGAAGTTCTAAAACTTTTTACTTTCAAGAGTCGAAAACTGCTGTACTTATCTTCGACGAAGAAAGCATAGCTTTTTGTCTTTAACTTGAATTGGTTTTTTTTCGCCATTAAATTCTTCTATTTTTATATAGTCAAGGGGTTTATTTAGTTGATTATTATAAAATCTGAAAATACTAAAACCAGCACTCCCAATTACCAGAAACCCAAGAATGCTCGTCAATATTATTTGAGTAAACTTTCGTGTTTCAGAAGGGGCTAATACTTTTAAGGGAATTAAAGCATCAAGGGCTAATTCTGCTGATGAATATCTATCTTTATAATTAGGTTGTACCATTTTTTCTAG
>NZ_JAAHGT010001078.1 GCF_010672385.1 Okeania sp. SIO2F4 | reverse complement strand
TACGGACCCGCTGCCTCTTACAGAGGAGCTGCGAAGTTCGCTAACGCCATCCCATCCTAAGGTCATGCTCTGCTTTCCGACCGCTCTCAAGGGGAGATTGGAGGCCAGCGAGGAGACCTCGCCATCCCTCGACCGCTTTTTCTCCATGAATGGAGAGGCTTTATACTTTAATTTTCCGGTAAATATCCAGAAAATACCTATCAAAACTTAATCGTGAATATCTCCATTAGGCATCGAAGCACCTTGCATTTGAGCACCACTTAAATTAGCTGTGCTTAATTCAACCCTAGTTAAAATAGAGTCATTCAGGTTAGAGTTACGGAAATTTGCTTTTGCTAGGTAGGCATCAGTTAAGTCAGCTTTACTGAGATTTGCCTGACTTAAATTAGCTCGACTAAGATCTGCCCTGACTAAATTAACTTGAGTTAAATTAGCTCTTACTAACTGAGCTTTACCCAATTTTACATCTGCCATAATTGCGCCAGTTAAGTTAGCCTGATTAAGACGTGTATCAATTAATCCAGCTCTTTCAATTTTGGCATTAATTAAACTCGCCCCAGATAAGTTAACTCCTGCCAAATTAGCTTCTGTTAAAAATGCACCATCTAAAATTACTTGAGATAAATTTGCTTTTGTCAATTTGGCATCTCTAAGTAAAACTTCACTTAGGTTTGCTCCTCTCAAATCAGCTTTAGTTAAATCAGCTCCAGTCAAATCAACACCACGCAGATCGGCTCCCCGCAGATTTACTCCCCGAAGATTAGCTATTTCATAAGCTCGTTTTTCATAGCGGAGATTTGCCCCACGCATATAAGCACCACGCAAGTCGGCACCCTGTAAATTAATTCCTCGCATATCTGCCCCACTCAGATTAGCATCAATCAAGGTTGCTAACTCTAGATTGGCCAGTCGAAAATCTGCATTCTGTAAGTTTGCTCCATGAAGATCTACATCAGCCATGTTAACAGCTTGCAAGTTAGCTTGAGTGAGATATGCACCACTAAGTTTAGCTGTAATTAAATTAGCGCGTTGGAAATTAACTCGATTTAGAAATGCTAGCACTAAGTCTGCTCCGTGAAGATCGGCCTCGGAAAAATTTGCGCCAATCAAGTCTGCTCTATTTAATTGGATACCCTTAAGATTGATGCCTCGAAAATTTGTTTCTCCTGCTGCATATTTCCTGAGAATTTCAACACTACTCATTATGATTTTCCTTTGTTTAAAGTGCTTAAAGAAGTAATAATACCAGTTTCAAAAAATACTGCTACATTAACTTTCTTTGTAGTTATATCAAATACGTTAATGTTTGCTACTAAAGATTGATGGGGTGATGGGGTGATAGGATGATTCGTATATTTGCATAATTTTTTGTATTTCATATTAGGGAATATCTGGATTTTGGCATACAGAAAAATCCAATTAAAGACTAAGGATTTTCCCTATTCCCTATTCCCTATTCCCTAAAACGAAATTGTTTGTGTCCAAATAATTGATTTATTGCCTGATTGTCTACCATGAATTTTAACATTTTTGAGATATTCTGATTGTAAATGAGCGATTTCTTTTTGGACTACTGGAGTTACAATTTCTTGATTGGGAATTTGTTCTGATTCTACAACAATATGCAGATAACCATTTTTTCTTCCAGCTATAACTGTAATGCCTTGTTGCTGAAGTAATTGATTAATTATTATCGCAACTGCTTTAGGATTTCCTTGGGTTGCTAATTCAATAATCTTTTGTTGGTTTTCATAATAAATTTCTTTTTCTTGGTTAAATTCTGTATTGATAGTATTGCCAGAGTTATTAGGGTTTAGTGTTTTGCTTTCTTCTATTTCTAATTGCCTGAGAATTTCTCTGAATTTTGTGGACTTATCCTGTAAATTACTAATTAAATCTCCTAAAGCTTTATATTTTAATGATAAACGTTTTTCTTCTGGCTCACCTTGTAAAAGGTTATTTAAAGTTTCTTCTAAGGAAATAAATTGTACTTCTATAGCATTTATTACAGCATCAACTCTTTGATTGACTAAGTCCGAAATTTCATTTTCTATCTCTAATTTTTGTTTGATTGAATCTAGGATATTTTGCCCTCCTAGAAGAATTTTTTTATTATTATCTTGAGTTACTGTTTTAGGTTTTGTAGGAATAGGATTTACGATTTGTTGGTAATCAATTGAGTCGGCAATATTTTTTTCTTCTGTTTGATTTGTACTCTCGTCGATGATTTCTGCTCTGGAATGTTCAGATGAACTTATAGATTGTTCTTCGTTTTCTTCATTCGTAATTTCTGGTTCTTTTTGACCTACCAGAGCAATACCAGCTTTTTGAAAATAATTATTACTGTCTATATCAGTTCTTTTTGTATCTGATGCTGATACTTGAGATTTTTCAGTTTGTGCTTCACTTTCCGGAGCAATCATTTCTTCTGAATAGCAGGAGGTTAAAGCGTTAATAATTACATGAGCTACTTGGGTATATTCATCTGGTTCTTCAAAATTATTAGCTGTGCTATATAAAGAAGATTCTAAGTCTGTTATAGATGAGCATAAATTAAATATTTGTCTGAGTAAACTATCTAAGTTCTTTGTTTTCAGTAATAGCCAATCCCTTTCACTAAAATTAAATTGATGTTCTACGGTAGAAAAAATCATAATTTTGGCTTTTAATGGATTAGTGCCTTGCATGATTTTTTCCCGAACATCAAATAATTTTCCAGGATCTCTTGCATAGGATTCTTCTACTGCTAATTTCCCTTTTAAAACGGTTTGCTCATCTGAATTCTCAAGACTCCAGTTCGGAGTAGATTCCATAACTGTCATATCTTCTTCTTCTTCTTCAGGATATAGTTTACCTACACTGCCAATAATTTTCTGTGCTAATAAACTATATTCTGTTTTTTTATTGACTTTAGAAACTATGCGAGATAATCTATGATCTAAGATTTCTATATTCCCTGTCTTGTTATATAATTCTTCTATTAATTCCTTCAGGTTAATTTCTGATAATTTAGTTTCATCATTCTCCCATCTACCTTCACAA
>NZ_JAAHGT010001077.1 GCF_010672385.1 Okeania sp. SIO2F4 | reverse complement strand
ATTTAATTGTTGCCAGTCCTACCTGGAATATTGGTGAACTACAAAGTGACTGGGAAGGTTTCTTTGATGAACTAGATAATATCGATTTCAAGGGCAAAAAAGTTGCCTATTTCGGTACAGGAGACCAAATAGGATATGCTGATAATTTTCAAGATGCCATAGGTATGTTAGAGGAAAAAATCTCTAGTTTAGGAGGTACTACTGTTGGGCATTGGTCTACAGATGGTTATGATTTTACTGAATCTAAAGCAGTCAAAAATGGCAAATTTGTAGGTTTAGCTTTAGATGAAGATAATCAAGCCGAATTAACAGAAGAACGGATCAAAAAATGGGTAGCGCAACTAAAAACAGATTTTGGTATTTAGTCTGATTTAACCAGCAAAGTTGTCAGATTTGACTACAATTGATTAAGTCAGAAAAATTCCTTTAACTTTCAAAACTTCTAAGAGAAGGAAGCTTTCTGAAAAAACGGAAAGAATATTTGAGCAATATCTAGTTGAGACTAAAAAAAATCTACTAGAAAACCTCAAGATATACTTCTAATTTCAGATACTTCCTTCTCCAAAAATTATTATCTACTCAAAGGTACTATTTATTAGTATCTTAATAACTTAGGAGAATCAAGAGCAATGTCTAAAATTCCAGATGTATTATGGTTAAATACTAGCCCTAGTCTACAAGTTTTTAATCAGCGATTAATTCGTTACTTATCTAGAAAAGTTTTAATTGCAGAATGGGATTATTTGCAAACTCCCGACGATCCTTGTGTTCTAGATATAGCTGTAACTTTACTTCATGATTATCTCAAATCTTTAAATAAACCCATTCATCTTATTGGTCATAGTACAAGTGGATTAGTAGGATTAATATATGCTCGTAAATATCCAGAAAGAGTGAAATCTTTAACCTTATTATCTGTAGGAGTTCATCCCACAGTTGATTGGCAAGCACATTATTATGTACATCGCCATCTTTTACCTTGTAGTCGGGAAATAGTTTTGACGAATATGGTAAAAAGTTTATTTGGTGAACAAGATAGAAAAATTACTCAAAATTTAGTCAGAATATTGGAGAGAGATTTAGATTTATCTCCATCTCCTCATTCATTATTAAAACGCCAAAGTATGATTCCCAGAGAAGTTCCTGTACCTTTAATGGTATGTGGTAGTAATGATGATGCAATTATCGATCCTAATTTAATTCAAGGATGGCAACCATTTTTAAAACCAGAAGATCGGATTTGGGAATGTCCTGAAGGTCGTTATTTTTTCCATCATTTTTCACCTCTAAATGTAGCAAGACCACTTCTAGAATTTTGGCAAGAAAATAGCTTAGTATTATCAGATATTACTCCACAAGTAATAGCAAGTTAAATGTTCTATTACTGATATTTTTATAGTAGTTAATTCAGAATATAATCATGGCTAATTATGGCTTACCGATCAAATATAAAAGTATTTGGAAATGAAAGCTAAAGCCTTTTTAGGTAACCATTTAGCAGTCAGCTAACAGCTATGAGCTATCAGCCATTAACTCATTATTTTCTCAGGAGGAATTAGTCTCTAAGGAGAATTAAAATTTCGACACGAAAAAGATAGTAAGTTATTACGTTCATGTATCTGAATGCTGTTTACGGAGCATTCTGGGACGTAAATCCTAATAACTGAATGCTTACTTTTTAGTGCTAAAAAAGTTCTATATTTTAGAAGAGAATTGCTCAAAATGTGATGATTTTAGCAGACAATGTAGAAAAAAATCTCAGACGATTCTTCCTTCTACCTCCTTTGTAATTCCTATTTATCCTGTACGTCGCTAATCCGACGACTACCCACTGCTCCCCTCACACCTCAGACTTTTTTAGCAAACCCTAATTAGTTACTAATTTTAAGAAGAAAATAGTGTATTATTTGACATTATTTTTAACTTCTAAACGCTATAACTAATAGAGTTAGCGATCGCTTCAGTTGTTGGATAGTTACATTACTACCTCTAACTAGGAATTTTTCACGAAGCATTCATTCACTATATAGTTGAAACTATGATTAATTTCCTCCCTGAAGAAATACTTCAAAGCATAGCTCGTACCATTTTTATGATTGGTATGATATCACTAATTACTATAGGTTTGCGTAATTTTTATTTAACGTTTCAGTCAG
Source organism: Okeania sp. SIO2F4 (assembly GCF_010672385.1). GTDB lineage: Bacteria > Cyanobacteriota > Cyanobacteriia > Cyanobacteriales > Microcoleaceae > Trichodesmium. The sequence goes on along the minus strand of NZ_JAAHGT010001077.1, from coordinate 902 downwards.
GAATAAATTATGTTAAACGACTGCATCAAATTCCCTGTAGTCGCTGTACATTTTTTACAAATGATTATCGTTTAAAGTGTACTGTAAATCCTTACAGCGCTCTTACCGAAACAGCAATAAATTGTAGTGACTATGAAGCAAATAATAATCTTGTAAAACCAGCATTACAAGTCTGTGAAGCTAATTCAAAATACTCCCATTCCCAACCGACAAACCCAACAACTCGCAATTAACTTACTCAAAAAAAATTAGCTGAGAAGTAACTGTTGCATAGTCAACAATATATAAGCATTTCCTGCGGAATGCTGCGCATTCATGTCGCGCAGCGTTTTCCTACGGAAAATGAAAAACGAAGTTGTGCGGTAGTAAAACAGCTATTAGCTATTAGCAGTCAGCAATAAAAATAAATCACAAATAGGGCAATTCAGTATAGACAATTTGTAGAGGTGGTCTGGTAGATAACTCAGTTGATCCGATCTGCTTTTCCCTATACTTTTAATTCTTCTAACTTCACTTATCCTTATGCTAGTAACTGATAGCTGTTAACGTAGTTCATCCCCAGGAGGCTGACTGACAGCTGTTTGCTGGGAAAATACAGATTCTGCAACATAAATAGGAGAAGAAAAGTGAGCTTAAATTCAGTAATTACTGCAGTCCCTAAATTAAAGAGCCATCAATTTAAACGCCGTCAACTAATACCATTAACAGATGTATTATTGTGGCGAATAGATTCTGGAATAGTTCGTACTCTGACCAAGAATGAAGAACAAAATACGATTACTCTAGGATTTTGGGGTCAAGGAGATATTGTTGGTCAACCTCTATTTCCTTCTTATCCTTATCAAGTTGAATGTTTAACTATTGTGGAGGCAAGTATTTTACCAAGGGGTTATTTTTATGCT
>NZ_JAAHGT010001076.1 GCF_010672385.1 Okeania sp. SIO2F4 | reverse complement strand
CTAAAAGTCTCCAATATCTCACAACTCAAATCATATTGCTATATAAGTATATTTTTTGATCGATTCAGTTTAGTCATACAAATTCATGATGAAAAGAATAGGGTTTCAGCAAAGTTTTAGCACTAGGAATATTGAATAATTTGTAATCTATTTTTTCTAAATGCCTAGAAAAAAATGATTGGGAAATGTTAACTAACCTATGGTAATATTGTTTGATAGTATCTACAGGGGCAAAAGGTTGCTGTAAAACGCAGATCGCTATTGATAACTAGCAATCTTGAAAATCTAGTAAAATAACCAGAATAATTACTATAAAAATTAATCTTAAAGCCACGAAAAATGAAAAGAATAATAATTGTAGATAACGAAGAAGATATGCATTATTTATTCAGCAGAAAATTCAGGAAAGAAATCAAAGCAGGTGAAGTAGAAATTATTTCTTTTATGTCAGTGATAGAAGCATTATCATACCTAGACTCTTCAGAAAAAAAACACATAGATTTAATCATATCTGATATTAATTTGCCTATAGTTAATGGATTAGAACTGCTACAAATAATCAAAGAAAAATATGCACAAATAAATGTATGGATGTTAACTGCTCATGGCTATAATGAAAATTACAAACTTGCTAAAGAATATGGAGCAAATGATTATATAGTTAAACCAATTAACTTTGAAGAAATCAAACAAAAAATCTTAAATCTATAGTAAAAAATATCAATTCTCAAGATTATGTTAGCCAAAATACTTGTGGTGGATGATGAACCAGACCTAGAATTATTAATTTGCCAGAAATTCAGGAAAAGAATTAAAAAACAAGAACTTGAGTTTGTTTTTGTTCATAATGGCATAGAAGCTCTAGAAATTTTGGAAAATGAACCAGATATAGAGCTAATATTTACTGATATTAATATGCCTAAGATGGACGGACTAACTTTCTTAAAAAAGCTATCAGAAAGAGAAAGATTGACGACTAAAACAGTAATTATTTCTGCTTATGGCGATTTAAAAACTATTAGAAAAGCAATGAATCTAGGGGCTTTTGACTTTTTAACTAAACCCTTAGATTTATATGATTTAGAAATTACTCTGAATAAAACACTGAAGGCTGTGCAAGATAGCAAGGAGGCACTACAGCAGAAAAAGTTAGTAGAGCAAGCTCATGCAGAATTATTAAAACAACAAACATTGCGTGAAAGTGAAAAAAGATTTAGAGCATTAATTGAAAATTCTACTGATATCATTATGATTTTAAATCCTGATGGCAAGGTTATTTATTCTAGTCCATTAGCTCAGAAATTTTTAGATAATTTTGATAAAAATAATTTGAATATATCAATTTTTAATATTATTCATGGCAATGATCGTCAGTTAGTCAGACATACTTTACAAAAAGTAGTTGAAAATTCATCAGAAAAACAATATATCAAAGAATTTAAAATTAAAAATGAGCAACAGAACTGGCAAATATTTGAAGCAGTATTTACCAACTTAACTTCGGATAGTTATATAGAAGGAATAGTTGTTAACTGTCATAACATTACAGATAGAAAAATAGCAGAAGAAAAACTACTGCATGATGCTTTCCATGATTCCCTAACTCAATTACCTAATCGGGCTTTGTTTATGGATAGACTATCTAATGCTTTGGCTAGATATCAGAGACATTCTCAAGATAAGTTTGCTGTGATTTTTATAGATTTAGATCGGTTTAAGATAGTTAATGATAGTTTAGGACATAATGCAGGAGATCGACTAATCATAGAAGTAGCTAATCGACTTAAACAAGATATGCGGGATGATGATAGTGTAGCCAGAATGGGAGGAGATGAATTTGCTATATTATTGGAATATGTTAAATCTGAAGAAAATGCTGAATATATAGCTCAAAGAATTCAAAAATTGTTACAGTTACCATTTTATATTAACGAGCAAGAAGTTTATACTAGCGCTAGTATTGGTATTGTTTTATCCAATAAAGATTATCAAAGTCCTACAGATATCCTCAGAGATGCAGATACAGCTATGTATCGTGCTAAAACTTTAGGAAAAGCTCGTCAAGAAGTTTTTAATACATCAATGTATGCTGATAATTTAGCACAACTTAAGTTAGAAATAGACCTCAGACAAGCTTTACAACGCAATGAATTAGAGTTATATTACCAACCAATAATTCTCTTAGAAACAGGTTTAATATGTGGTTTTGAAGCATTAATTAGATGGAAACATCCAGAGCGAGGAATGATTTCTCCAAATGAGTTTATTCCTATAGCAGAAGAAACAGGATTAATTATCCCTATAGGTTGGTGGACGCTGCAACAAGCTTGTCAGCAAACTTATAATTGGCAACAACAATTTTCTCTTCAGTCTTTAACAATTAGTGTTAATCTTTCTGGTAGACAATTTTCTCAATCTAAACTTGTAGAACAAGTTGATGAAATTTTATGTTGTACTTGTTTAGATCATCATAGTCTGAGGTTAGAAATTACTGAAACTACAATAATGGAAAATGAGCAAATTGTGATGGGAATATTATCAGAACTAAAAGCGATGAATATACAGTTAAATATTGACGATTTTGGGACTGGTTATTCTTCATTAAGTCGCATCCGTAACTTTCCAATTGATACTCTGAAAATTGACCGTTCTTTTGTAATGACAATGGATAGTGAATCACAAAATTTAGAGATTACAAAAGCAATTATTAGTCTGGCTTCTAATTTAGAAATAGATGTGATTGCTGAGGGTGTAGAAACAGCTAGTCAATTAGCTTTGCTGAGAGACCTTAATTGTAAATATGGGCAAGGATACTTTTTTTCTAAACCTGTTGACAGTTCCCAAGCAACTAAATCAATTGCCTCAGCTAAAAAATGGTAAACTAAAAATTATCTTGCCTGATTTTTTAACTATAGCGTTTTTCAAGTTACCGAAAAATTAAGATATAAAGCCTCTCCATTCATGGAGAAAAAAGCGGTTGAGAGATGGCGAGGTCTCCTCGCTAGCCTCCAATCAACCAAGAGAAGAAAAAAAATCCTTGAGCGCCAATCCTCTTTTTTAA